>NZ_JBSFPT010000010.1:0-80062 GCF_053588335.1 Microbacterium sp. NPDC003461
GCTCAGCCGCGAACAGCTGCTCAGCCGCGTGTGGGGATTCGACTTCGACCCGGGATCGAACGTGGCCGACGTGTACATCGGCTACCTGCGCCAGACGCATCGGCGGCCGCACGCTCGCTTCGCTCGCACAGTGACCGGTTGCGCGGTGGCTTGTTCACCACCGGTTGAACCGATCGGTTGAACTCATCGGTTGCCGATCAATTGCACCCCTCGGTTGCTGAACGGAGCGCCGCCGGCGCGGAGATGAAGCGACCACCCCAACCGGTCGTCGACCGAGCGGAGTCGGCTCGAGCGGAGGCCGCGTAGCGGCCGGAGTCGAGAACGAGGCACGCGCCCTCGACCTCGACTCGCTTCGGTGACGAGCGCGAGTTGCTGTGGTCGCTTCATCTTCGGCCGCTGGCGCGGCCTTCGTTCAGCAACCGGGGAGTTTCCCTGACCGGTCGCACCCGATCGGTTGCTGAATACCAGCGGCGCAGGCGGAGATGAAGCGACCAGTGCAACCCGCTCTACGGCGCTGGCCACGGCAGGGGGCCGCGGCGGGACTCGAGCTCGGCCGCGAGCGCGAGGATCGCGGCCTCGCCACCCGGGCGGCCGATCAGCTGCACGCTCACGGGCCGTTGCCCCGGCGCAGCCGTGACCGGCACCGTGATGGCCGCCAGGCCGGCGACGTTCACGAAGCTCGTGTGCGGCGCGTACCGGCACTGCCGCGCGAAGTTCTCCTCCGGGTCCGTGCCGTCGGTGAACCACCCGATCGGCTGCGGATCCATCGCCAGCGCGGGCGTGAGCACGGCGTCGAAGGGAGCGAAGGCCTCGATGGTCTCGCGCTCGAACGCGGTCGCGGCCTGGTACGCGCCGATGATCCTCTCGGCCGGCAGCGCGCGACCCTCGCGCACCAGCCACGCCGTGAGCGGCTCGGTGAGCGCGTCGAGGTCCTCGTCGGCCACGGGGATCCGTGCCGCCGACGCCCGCCAGATCGTCGTGAACAGCTCCGGATAGCCGCGCGGGCGCCAGTCGAGCGGGTCGACGCGGTGCGCGGCGAGCAGGCCGACCGCGACATCCAGCGCGTCGCGCGCCGCCGGCGACAGGGTCGTGTCGGTCCAGCCGTCCCACGGCGTCGCCGTCGTCACGCCGATCCGCAGGCCGCGGACGTCCCGCCGCGCGGCCTCGAGGAACGGTCCGTCGCCGGGTGCGCGGGTCGCGTAGGTGTACGGCGCCGACCCGGCCAGCGCGTCGAGCAGGTGGGCCGCGTCGGCAACCGAGCGCGCGATCGGCCCGGCGACCGCCAGCCCGCCCGGCGAGTCCATGCCCGATCCGACCGGCAGCCGGCCCCGCGACGGCTTGAGGCCCACGACGCCCACCGTCGCGGCGGGGATGCGGATCGACCCGCCGCCGTCCGAGGCGGGAGCGGCGGGGAGCAGACCGGCGGCGACGGCGACGGCCGCTCCCCCGCTCGAGCCGCCGGCGCCGGTCGCCGGGTCCCACGGGTTGCGCGCCGGCGGCGCGACGAGCGACTCGGTGTAGCCCGTGAGGCCGAACTCCGGGGTGTTCGTCTTGCCGAGGCTCACGGCGCCCAGGCGGTCGAGCGCGGCGGCGATCGGATCGGACGCGTCGGGGACGAAATCGGCGAACGCGCGGGATCCGTACCGCGTGGGCACGCCGGCGCGGGCGGTGAGGTCCTTGTCGGCGAGCGGCACGCCCCACAGCGGCGGCGCGTCCTCCGGCGGCGCGCCAAGCGCGGCGGCGCCATCCCGTGCCCGCTCGGTCGTCACCTCGACGAATGCCCCGAGCGATCCGTCGTGCGCCGCGATCCGCGCGAGGAAGTGATCCGCCGCCTCGAGCGGTGTCACCTCCCCGCGCCGCAGCGCGTCGGCGAGACCGATCAGACCCAGCTCGTGCAGCTCCACCCCGCCATCCTCTCGCGCGGTCGGGCTGGTCGCTTCATCTCCGCGCCTTCGGCGCTGAAGTTCAGCAACCGATGAGGTGCCCCTCGAGCGAACCCGCTCGTCGACCGGAGGCGCGAAGCGCCGAAGCGGAAACGGGCCGAGCGGAGCGAAGCGAAGTCGAGGCCAGATCACAGCACGCTGCTTTCGACTCCGGCCCCTGCGGGGCCTCCGCTCAAGCCGTCTCCGTTCGCGGAGACTCGCACTGAGCGAGCGAAGCGAGTCGAAGTGTCGGTCGACGACCTGCGAGTTCACCGGGCCTTGCGGCGGTAGATCAGCGTGGCGCCGATCCAGGCCGCCGCGAGGATGCCCACGCACCAGGCCAGCGCGATCCAGATCTCGCCGCCGACCGGCTGGCCGGCGAAGAGCGAGCGGATCGTGTTCACGATCGACGTGACCGGCTGGTTCTCGGCGAACCAGCGCACGGGACCCGGCATCGACTCGGTCGGCGCGAAGGCCGAGCTGATGAAGGGCAGGAAGATGAGCGGGTACGAGAACGCGCTCGCCCCGTCCACCGACTTGGCCGAGAGCCCCGCGACGACCGCGATCCACGTGAGCGCGAGCGTGAACAGCGCGAGGATCCCCGCGTCGCCGAGCCACGCGAGCGGGCCCGCGCCCGTGCGGAAGCCCATGAGAAGAGCGACCCCGATCACGAGCGCGACCGACACGAGGTTGGCCGCGACCGAGGTGAGCACGTGCGACCACAGCACCGACGACCGCGCGATCGGCATGGAGCGGAAGCGCTCGAAGAGCCCGCCCTGCAGGTCGAGGAACAGCCGATACGCCGTGTACGCGATGCCCGAGGCGATCGTGATGAGCAGGATGCCCGGCAGCATGTAGTCGATGTACGACTGCGATCCGGTGTCGATCGCGCCGCCGAACACGAAGACGCACAGCAGCATGATGGCGATCGGCGTGACCGCCGTCGTGATGATCGTGTCGGGACTGCGCAGGATGTGCCGCATCGAGCGGCCCGTGAGCGCGGCGGTGTCGCCGAGCGCGTGTGCGATGACCATCAGGCGGCCTCCTTCCTTCCGACGAGCCGCAGGAACACGTCCTCGAGGCTCGGCTGCTTCTCGATGTACTCGACCTTCGCGGGCGGCATGAGCGCCTTGAGGTCGGCCAGGGTGCCCTGCACGAGGATCCGGCCCTCGTGCAGGATGCCGATGCGGTCGGCGAGCTGCTCGGCCTCGTCGAGGTACTGCGTGGTGAGCAGGATCGTCGTGCCGCGGCCGGCGAGCTCCCGCACGGTGTCCCACACCTCGATCCGCGCCTCGGGGTCGAGGCCCGTGGTCGGCTCGTCGAGGAAGACGACGGGCGGCTCGCCGATGAGGCTCATGGCGATGTCGAGGCGGCGGCGCATGCCGCCCGAGTAGGTGCCCGCGCGGCGCCCGCCCGCCTCGGCGAGCGAGAACCGCTCGAGCAGCTCGTCGGCGACCCGGCCCGGATCGGGCAGGTGCCGAAGGCGGGCCACGAGGGCCAGGTTCTCGCGCCCCGTGAGCACCTCGTCCACCGCCGCGAACTGGCCCGTGAGGCTGATCGCCTCGCGCACCGCCTGCGGGTCGGACGCGACGTCGTGCCCGATGATCGAGGCGGCGCCGGCGTCGGCCCTCAGCAGCGTGCTGAGGATGCGCACGAGCGTGGTCTTGCCCGCCCCGTTCGAGCCGAGCAGGGCGAAGATGCTGCCGCGCTCGACCTCGAAGTCCACGCCCTTCAGCACGCTGAGCTCGCCGAACGACTTCTCGATGCCCACGACCCGGATCGCGGGGGCGTTCATCGCGCTCGTGATCCGCTCCCCGTGTCGACGCCGTCGATCGCCTTCTTCAGGCGGTCCTTCTCCTTGGTGATCCAGCCCCCGTCGGCGTAGTTCGAGACGAACTCCTCGGCGAACTCCACCGGATCATCCCCCACGATGTCGCGGATGGGCGTGCCCGCCGCGGCGTGCTCCTCGAAGAGGTCGGCGAGGTCGCCGAACATCCGCATCATGACCTCGCCGTCGGCGATGCCGCCGGCGTACATCACGTAGCGATCCAGCGCCTGGGCGGCGACGCGGTAGTCGCCGGGCAGCGCCTCGAGGCGCGCCTTGTACTGCTTCTGCTTCTTCTGCTCGAGCGAGCCCGTGAGCTTCTCGATCCATCCTGCGGCCATGTCACTTGCCTCCCTTGTCGGCGCGGAGCTCCTCGAGCCGTGCGGCCAGGAAGCTCCAGTCGTCCCAGAACTCGTTCAGTCGTTCGTGCCCGCTCGCGTTGAGCGAGTACACCTTGCGCGGCGGCCCCTTCTCGGATGGGACCTTCTCCACGTCCACCAGCCCGCGCTGCTCGATGCGCACGAGCAGCGCGTAGATGGTGCCCTCCGCGATGCCGGCGAATCCCCGGTCGCGCAGCCATGCGGTGATCTCGTATCCGTAGGCGGGGCGCGCCGACAGGACGCCCAGGACGATGCCCTCGAGCACGCCCTTGAGCATCTCCGTCGTCTGCTTGCCCATTCCGTCCTCCTGCTACTCGGTAACGCTACGTACTAGTACCTAGCGACGTTGACTACCAGTACATAGTGACACTGAATACCGGCGCACGCAACCCCGGATCGCCGATCTCTTCGGGAGTGCGTTCGTGCGGTTCTTCGGCGCCATCAGCGCACGACGGCACTCGCGAACGGGGGTCAGGCCGGGGTGAAGCCGCTGCCGTGGGCGAGGAAGGGCGAGGCCAGGCCCGTCTCTTGGCCGGCGAGCGCGAGCGCCTCGGCGGGCGCGAGGCCCGCCGCAAGGCCGCCGTGGAAGGCGCTGAGCACCTCGGCGGCGACGTCGTCGGCCACCATGACGGGCGCGGCGACGACGCTCACCGTGCCCGCGTGCAGCCACGCGTTGGCCATGCTGAGCGCCTCGGACCCCCAGCGCACGGACGAGCGCCCCAGCTCGCACGCCGACAGCACGACGGTGGCAGGCGGATCGGCGATGAGGTCGATGTCGTAGCCGAAGAGGATGCCGTCGGCCAGGCTGAGGCCGGAGAGCATCGGCGAGCCGGGCGCGTGCCGGCCGTGCGCGACGACGTGCAGCGCCTCGACCTGCTGCGCGAGCGCCGTCACGGCCTCGACGCGCGCCTCGGGGCCGTGCAGGATCGGGCGCGAACCCGCCGCGGTCGGGCCGCGCTCGCTCTCCCACGCGAAGGAGGCGCGCTCCACCTCCTCGAGCCCGCGCGCGACGGCGGGCCCGACGGCGAAACCGACCGAGCGCGCGGGCGCCCAGCTGCCGCGCGAGACCAGCCAGCGCGACGCCGAGCGCGCGAGGGTGACGGCGCGCCCGCACATGCCGGGCAGCATGGCCCACGGCAGTCCCGCGAGCGCGCCGGGCGCCGTGATGAGCACGCGGCGCGGGTCGCCGGCCGCCGCGAGCGCGGGATCGACGAGCAGGCGCGACAGCGTCGCGAGCCGCGCGTCGAGCGCGGCGGCCACCGCGCGCGCCATGGGCCCCGAGCGGACCGCCGCCGACACGTCGAGATCGGCCCGCAACCCCTGCAGTTCGCGGCGCACGTGCGGCCACGCGATCTCGAACGCGCGCGGCGGCCCGTCGTGCGGCACGACGAGGCAGGTGAGGCGCTGGCGGGCGAACAGGTACGTCACGAACGCCGTCTCGCCGTCCAGGCCCGCGCGCACCTGCTCGAGGCCGGCCCGCGGGATCGGCTCGGGGCCGCCCACCGTGGCCCACTGCCGGTTCTGCAGGCGCTCGCGCACGGCGCGCACCCGCGGATCCGTCGCCCAGGCCCGCTCCCCCACCTCGGTGTGGAGCAGGCGCAGCTGCGCGAGGTCCTCGGCGTGGGCGGGATCGGGCGGCGGACGCACGGGCGTCACCTGATGGGCGAAGTGCCGGGCGCGCTCGGACCACTCGAACATCACCTCGGGCCGCCGCGAGCGCATCGCCGCCACGAGCCCGTCGAAGATGAGCTCGGCGCCGTGCATGCCGGAGGACGAGGCCATGTCGAGCGACCCGAAGGAGCGCTGCCACCGCGCCAGCCCCTCCAGGCCCTCCGCCGCGTGCCGCCGCGCCTCGGCATGGCGGCCGCGGGCGGCGGCGCGCGCGGCCCTGGCCTCGTGAACGAGCAGGCGCACGGCCAGCGGATCGCCGGGGCGCACACGCGGCGCCGGCGCCGACGTATCGCCCGCGCGCGCCCGGGCGATGCACCACGCGAGCCGCAGCGCCCTCGCCTCGTCCCCGAAGCCCACCCGCTCCAGATCGAGCGCCGCGTCGTCCACCTGCTCGGCCGACGGTCTGCGACGGCGCGCCAGGGGCCCGAGTTCCAGGAGCGCCCGCAGGCGCACCCCCTCGGCGCGCGCGGCCCAGGTCGTGCTGCCGAGCGCGCGGAACCGCCGCGCGGCGACCGCCGCCGTCGCCGCCGCGCGCGCCCTGTCGTGCGTGGCGAGCGAGCGCGCGAGCTGGAACTCCGCCTCGGCACGCGACTGCGGCATCCGTGCGGCGGCGAAGGATCGCGCGACCTCGGCCAGCGTGCGCTCGGCGTCGATCACGTTCCCCGCCTCGCGCAGCACCTCCGCGCGATCCAGATCGCAGATGGCGGCGTTCACGGGCGACGAGGCGGCGAGCGGTCGCGCCTGCGCCATGCGCTCCAGCGCCGTGATGAGGTCGCCCTCGAGGAGCGCCACGTACCCGGTGTTGTGGATCACCACAGCGTGGTCATGGTCATGGCCTGCCATCTCCAGGAGGCGGGCGGCGTCCTCGAGCGCCTGACGCGCCTGCCCGAAGCGTCCGAGTCGCATCAGCGCGACGGAGAGGTTCGTCAGCATATTGCCGCGTCGGGTCGGATCGGTCTCCGCGAAGATCGCGGGCTCCAGCCAGGTGAGAGCCTCCTCGTCGTCCCCGCGGGTCACGGCGAGGACCCCGAGCTGACCTCGGAGCACCGCCGTCGTCGCTCCGTCGAGGCGATGCCCCGACGACTCCAGCACGGCGCGGCAGATCCGCACCGCCTCATCCGGCTGGCCCGTGTGGGTGAGCACGTACGCGAGAGTTCCCGTGATCCGGGCCCGTTGCGTCGCCGAAGACGCGCGCTGCATCGCGCGCTGAAGCGCTCGGCGCGCCGCCGTCATGCGCCCGCGGTTGGTCAGCTCGACGCCGCGTTCATGCAGCTCATCCGCGGAGAGGCGCATGACTCTCTCGCCCCGGCCGTTGCGGCGCTGTTCTGCCCGGGCAGAACCCGCCGATCCCACAGGGCCTCTTCCGCCCACGGCGCGGCGCGCGCACGATGTCGTGTAGCGCCGCGCGCCTCTCCGCCGGGTCGCGCGGCCCTTCGCCCGAGAACGCTCCGCGACGCACCGATGCCCTGGAAAGGCCCGTGGTCACATGCCCTTCACCCGAACCGGCGCCGCACGCGCGGCAACCCTCACAGCCGGGATCCGTCATCATCGTCGATGGCTTCGAGAGCCGCTTCTGTGGCGCGTCGTGACCTCTCGACGCGCCCGTCGATTCTCCCGTCCTTGACGGGCTGGCCGCCCAGTTCGGCCGCAATCAGGCCGGCGAGGTAGGGCGCCGCGAACGACGTGCCGCTCCACACGGCGAAACCGCCGCGGAGCCCTTCGGGCGCGATGGTCTCGCGGCGCCGCTGATACTCGTCCGACCGCGTGGACGCCTGCCGCCCGCCCTCGAACGCCGGGCTCGTGCTCACGACGGAGGCGCCGGGAGCGTAGGCGCGCACCCAGGGCCCCACATTCGAGAACAGCGCCACCGATGCGCTGTCCGGGTTGAGTGCGCCGACCGACACGTGCTCGGCGTATTCGTCGGGCTCGATGCCGTTCTCCGCTCCCGGCCACGCCCACAGCGAGGCGGGGAACGCGGGGCGGTCGATCGCGTCGTTCCCGGCCGAGCAGACGACGGCGCAGCCCAGCTCGCGGGCGACGCGCAGGATGTCGAAGAGCGTGGTCGAGTAGTACCCGTCCTCGGGCGTCTCGTGGTAGTACCCGAGCGAGAGGTTGAGCACGTCGATCGCGACGCCTCCCTCCTCGCCCGCCGCGTCGCGCCGGATGAGCTCCACGACGTCGGCGAGCGTGATCAGAAGCGTGCTCTCATCGACCACGCCGAGCGCGTTCGCCACACGGACCGAGACGATGTCGGCGTCCGGCGCGACCTGACGGACGATGCCCGCGATGAAGGTGCCGTGGCCCGCGACGGGATCGATCTCGCCGTCGAGCTGCCCGTAGAGGTCACCGTAGCGCTCGGGATCCGCCTCGTCGGTGAGGCCGATCGGGCGCCCGTCGATCTCCAGCTGTCGCGTGACGATGTCGTCCGGCAGCCAGTCGTGCTCGCCGCAGCCGGTGTCGAGGATCGCCACGACCGGGCGGCGGTGACCTTCCGGCGCGGCGCGGCGCGCGGGCGCCGCGCCGATGCGCGCAACCGGCTGTCGTCCGCCGCAGCCGGGCTGCGCGTACTCGGCTGCGCCGTAGGGATTGGTTCTGGTGAAGGGGTTCGTCCTCGTGAAGGGGTTGGTCCTCGTGAACGGGTTCACGCCGACGGGGTCGATCGCGAGGAGGTGGTCGAGGCCGACCCCCGGCAGCGAGGAGTCCGACACGCGGCGGGCGCGCTGCAGCAGGCGCCACGCGTCGGGGGCGAACAGCGCGTCGCGGCGCTCGCCGTCCGCCGACAGGATCACGCGCGTCACGCCCGGCACGCCGGGCAGCAGCGGCGCCGGCTCGGTGCCGAGCTCGGGCAGCGCGTCGCCGCGCAGGCTCTCGGCCGCCAGGCTCCAGCCCAGGTCGTCCGCTGCCGCGGCGAGAGCGCGCAGGCTCACCCCGCGGGCCGCGCGGTCGCCGGCGACCAGCAGGCGGTCGGGCACGTACGCGGTCGGGTAGATCGTGACGCCCGGCAGCGGCTCTACTACGGGGTCGAGGATGCGGCCGGGCGGCAGCGATCCGGCGGCCCGATCGCGCCACGTCCAGTCCTTCGGCTGCGTGCCCTCGTCCGCCATCGCTCTCGTCCTTCCGCGGCGCCCCCGCCGCGATCAGGAGGGAGTCACACCTCGAACTGGGGTGTGACGAACTCCCTCAGTTCACCGTCTTGTCGCACGATCACGCGCACCGTCGCCAGCCCGGGATCCACCTCGGGGAAGGCGAAGCGGCCCTCGGAGCCGATCTCGGCCACCCGATCGGCGCCCTCCTGCGCGAGGCGCGCGGCGAGCACGGCCGGATCCGACCAGCCGTCCACGCGGCGCCCGCCCGACTCGGTGACCGAGACGTGCAGCAGCACGCTCGTGTCGCCGTCGCTGAACTGCAGGGTGAGTCGCGACTGCTCGCTGCGCACGGCGCCCTCGAGGGAGTTCTCGAGCGTCAGCAGCGCGTACTCGCGGGAGATGTCGTCGATCGCGACGGACGCGATCATGCGCTCGGTCAGATCCGCGGCGGGAGCGTCGTGACGTTCCCAGACATCTCGCAGCGCCGCGTACAGGTCCTCATCCGTCTCGCCGTCCGGCATTCCTCGATCCACATGCATCATCTTCCCCCTGGATCGAGCCCCATGCCATGAATGAGCTCGCGCAGTTTCGCGATGCAGCGCCCCCGCGTGGGCCCGATGCTGCCGATCGGCATGCCCAGGTCGCCGGCGATCCGCCGGTAGTCGGGGCGGTCATCGAACGCCACGACGCGCAGGAGCCGCCTGCAGCGGTCGTCGAGCTCGCCGACCGCCCGCCACAGTCGCTCCGAGGCGACCGTCGCAGCCGCCTCGTCCTCCGCCGACGGATGCGGCGGCATGCGCAGCTCCAGCGTCTCGTCCCCGGGCGCGTCCGATCGCGCATCGAGGCGCGAGGACCGCCACGCCGTGCGCCGCGCCGTGATCGTGAGCCAGGCCGAGACGGCGTTCGGATCCTCGAGGGAGTCGTGCTTGCGCACGAACGCCAGCCAGGTCGCCTGCACGGCGTCCTCGGCTGCCGACGGGCTCAGGCGATACGCGCGCACGGTGTGCCACAGCGCGGGCGTCATCAGCCGCACCAGCTCGTCCATGGCCCGCGATTCGCCGTCCCGCCAGCGCACGAACAGATCGGCCGCGCGCTGCCACCGTGGCACCGGCCCGCCGCCGCCTGCATCCGGCACCAGTGCGGCGATCGCCCCGGCAGACAGGTCGGCACCACCATCCGGCGCGCCGAACGCGCCAGGGGCCGCACGAGGCGGCTCCCCCGGCTCGGGCGTTCCGGGGAGGCGGTACTGCTCCACGTTGCCATTGTGAGCGCACGCGGCGGACCGGTGCAAGGTCCGGGCGCACTCCCGTCTGCAGCATTCCACCATTCCGTCGTGCGCCGTCGCCGGCCGCACGCGGCGTCGACACGTCAGTCCTGCCTCACCGCCCCGTCCGGCACGCGCTCCTCGAAGGCGGCTGCCATCGTCGGGCGTCCCAGGGCGCGGTAGGTCCACCCCGCCGCGGCGTACCGATCGGCGTCGAGCGCATGGCGCGCATCGACCACGCGCCGACGGGCCACGAGCGCACCGAGCAGGTCCGGATCCGCATCGCGGAACTCGTCCCACTCCGTCAGCAGGACGGTCACCTCAGCGCCGAGCACCGCCTCGGGGAGCGACGCGGCATAGTCGAGGTCCGGGTACACGCGGTGTGCGTTCGCGTTCGCCTGGGGGTCGTACACGGAGACGGCGGCGCCCTCGAGATAGAGCATGCGGGCGACGTCGAGAGCGGGCGCATCGCGCACGTCGTCGGAGTCCGGCTTGAACGCGGCGCCGAGGGCCGCGACCCGCACGCCCCGCAGGGAGCCGCCCGCGAGCTCCCGGACGAGATCCACCGTGCGCGAGCGGCGACGCAGGTTGATCGCGTCGACCTCCTGCAGGAACGCGACCGCCCTTCCCACGCCCAGCTCCTCGGCGCGGTGGTGGAACGCCCGGATGTCCTTGGGCAGGCATCCGCCCCCGAAGCCGAGCCCCGGCTTCAGGAAGCGCCCGCCGATCCGGTTGTCGTAGGCGAGCGCCTCGGCGAGCCGGCTGACGTCGGCGCCGACCGCCTCGCACACCTCCGCCATCGCGTTGATGTACGAGATCTTCGTCGCCAGGAAGGCGTTGGCGGCCACCTTGACCAGCTCGGCGCTCGGCAGATCCATGACCACGAGCGGCGTGCCGTCATCGAGCAGCGGCCGGTACACGCGTCGCAGCACGGCCCCTGCCCGATCGGACGCGACGCCGAACACGAGACGGTCGGGGTGGAGCGTGTCGTCCACCGCGAACCCCTCTCGCAGGAACTCGGGGTTCCAGGCGAGCTCGAGCGCATCGCCGGCCGGCGACAGATCGCGCACCAGCCGGCGCAGCCGTTCGGCGGTGCCCACCGGCACGGTCGACTTGCCCACGATGAGCGCCGGCCGCGTGATCCGCTCCGCCAGTGCCGTGACCGCTGCATCGACGTGGCGCAGATCGGCACCACGCGACCCGGGCAGCTGCGGTGTGCCGACGCAGACGAAGTGCACGTCGCCGAATGCCGCGGCCTCGTCGAAGTCGGTGGTGAAGCGAAGCCGCCCCGCGCCCATGGTGCGGCGCAGCAGGTCGGGCAGGCCCGGTTCGTAGAACGGCACCCGGCCCGCGGTGAGCTCGGCGATCTTGTGCTCGTCGACGTCGACGCCGAGCACGTCGTAGCCGAGCGTCGCCATGCAGACGGCGTGCGTGGCACCGAGGTAGCCGGTGCCGATGACGACGATGCGCGGCGCGTCCGCGGCATCGAGATGCTGCTCATTCATGCTGATCTCCTTGTTCAGGACGGACGATTCGGGGCTCGTCCGGAGGAATCGAACGGTGGGAGGACGGCGAGCCGGGACCCACGTTCGGGCGTGCCGGGACCGCTTCCGGGTGCGGCGAACCGCCCGGCCTCGGTGAGGCCGGTGAAGGACGGGAGGGGAGGGCGCCGGGAGGCGTCGGGAATCAGCCGGTGCAGGTCACGTTCATCGCGCCCTCGCCGGCGTCGGAAGCCACGTTGTCGCAGGTGACGACGTTCTCGCGCTCGGGGGTCAGGGAATACCCGAAGCCGGGCCCGTTCACCTCCGCGATGTTGCCGCGGAAGGTGTTGCGCGTCCCCCAGCCGTCGAGGATCTCGTGCGTCTGGAAGCCGTCGAGCGGCGAGTTCACACCGTGGTTGCCCTCGACCAGCCAGTCGTTGCCCTTGACGTCGACCCACGAGTCCGCGCCGACGATGTCCGAGCCCTCGAAGGCGTTGCCGCGCACGATGCCGCCGGTCGTGCCCTCCTTGATGTCGATGGCCTCGCTGCGCACGCCGTGGATGCTGTTGCCCTCGATCAGGTTGTCGTCGGACTCGTCGGGCCGGCAGTCCGTGATGGTGCACCAGTTGCTCTCGGCCGTGCCGATGTACACGCCTTCGCCGAACTTCTCGCGCCGCAGGCCGGTGTCGCTGATGTCGTTGCCGATGACCCGGTTGCCGGTGCTGTGCGCGCGGAGGTGGATCGCCTCGTCACCGATGTGGTATACGGTGAGCCCCTCGATCACCGAGCCGGTCGTGCCGTCCGCCATCACGCCCTTCTGCCCGTTCGACACGCTGAAGCCGAGCAGATGCCAGTAATCGGCGCCATCGAGGTGGAGCACATAGCCGCCCTTGACGCCGCCGCCGTCGAGCACGGCATCGGACGAGCCGCACAGCGTGATGGGCGCGCCGTCCTCGCCGGAGGCCGTCGCGACGAACTCGCCGACGTATCGCCCCGCCTCCAGCTCGATGACATCGCCGGGGCCGGCGTCGTCGAGCGCCGACTGCAGCCCGGCCGCGTCGCGCACGGTGGCCGTGGCGGGCGGGCACTCGGTCGTGGTCGAGCGGGGCGGTTCGGGAGCGGGCGTGGCATCGGAGTCGTCGTCCGATCCGTCCTCCTCCTGCTCGCTCGGGGACGGCGATGACGTCGCCACTTCGTCCGACGATCCGCCGGACAAGCCGCCTCCGACGTCACCGGCCGGCTCCTCGGCGCCGGGCGCGTCTGCGCCGGTCACGCGATCGTCCCTGCTCGCCAGGGCGACCGCTCCCCACACGACGCCCATCACGAGCACTCCGGCGGCGAAGGCCGCGATCGCGAGCATGAGGGGATTGCGCTTCAGGTAGGCGATCATGTCCGTTCCTCCTCGCGGCCTGTCCGCGGCTGCAGGCGGCGGGTCGTGGCAGGCATCCAGGGCACGGGCGGCAGCCCGAGCGATTCGGGCGCCACCACGCCGCCGGAGAAGGCGGTGAGCGGCGCGCGGTCGGCGTACGGCGAGTGGAAGCCGGGCCTGCGCCGCCGCAGACCCGTCACCGCCGTCGCGACGAGCAGCAGGGCGAGCAGGAGCCACATCACGGTGAGCGGCTGGAAGATGCCGCGCAGGATCACATCGAGCGGCTTCGTGCTCTGCCACTCCACGATCACGTTGCCCGGTGTGGTGACCTCGCCCCCTGCCCGCGCGACATCGATCGCGCTGGGACCGATGCCGGAGATCTCGTTGTCGGCGACGACGGACTCCTGGGTCTGGTCGATGATCGTCACGGCATGGTTCGACACCCCGGTCACGCTGTTGCGCTCGATCGTCCCGCCGGCGTCGCGCAGGTAGATGCCGATCTCCCCGCCGTCCACCTCGTTGCCCCGCAGCAGCGCGTCGCGCACTCCGGCGCGGAGCGCGATCCCCTGCTGCTCCGACGCGGTCACCAGGTTGTCGGTCACGTCGATGTCCTCGACATCGTTGGAGACGACGATCCCCATGCGATGCTCGTGCACGGTGTTGCTGTCGATCACCAGGTTCGTGCCGCCCATCACGTCGATCCCGTAGCGGCCGTTGGACGTCGCCTCGCTGTCGGAGACCTGGTTGCCGCCGTATCGCCCCACCGGCGTGCCCGTCGCGCTGGGCCCGTCCGAGAGCGGTCCGCCCTCGAGCGTGATGCCGTTGCGGCCGTTCTCGGTGGCCCCCACGCGGTCGAGCACGATCCCGCTCGTCGCGCGCGTGAGGCGGAAGCCGTCGACGCCGTTGTGCGCGGCGGTGGAGGCGCGCACGACGGAGTTCGTCACGTAGCGGTGCAGCACAAGCCCGTCGACGAGATTGTGCTCGAACGTGGAGTCGCTGATGTCGACCCCATCCGCGCTGGTGATGAACATCCCATACGCATTGTCGCGGCTGACGATGTTGCGCAGAAGAGCCGACGCGTAGCTGTAGCCGGAGAGATCCGCCGGCGAGTCGAGCGTGTCCGCGCCGCCGACCGGCAGCAGCTCGTTCCCGAAGACCTGGGCGTCCTCCTCCGTCTCCGCGCTCGCGAGGTTCCGCGGCGCGTAGTCCGAGAGCACGTCCGGCAACGTGGTGCCCGTGAGCGAGATGCCGCCCGTCGTGCCGGCCCAGAAGCCGAGATCGTGGAACACGACGTTGCTGAAAGCGGCGCGGCCTCCCGTGACCCTGATGTACGAGCGGCCGTCTGCCGTCTCGGTGTCCGGCGCGCCCTCGACGGAGTCCCAGCTGGTGATCTCGACGGGCTTGTCGGCCGTGCCCTCGAACTCGAGCCCCCCGCCGAGCGTGACGATCGAGACGAAGGAGTGCTCCGTGCTCTCCATGCGCAGCTGCAGGCCGTCCTCGCTGCGCAGCTGCAACGTGGCGTCCTGCTCGACCACGATGTTCTCGCTGAGCAGATAGGAGCCGTCGGGCTGGCGCACGAAGGTGCTCGGCGCGTATTCGAGCAGGTCGTCGAGCGTGTACGGCGCCTCTCGGGCGATGAGCACGAGCGTGTAGGTGCTGCCGGTGGCCAGCCGGTACGGCCGGCCCTGGTTCAGGTTCGTCCAGCCGGCGGCGTTCGCGATGGCGCGCACCTCGATCAGCCGGCGGTCCTCCGCGGCGACGAGCGCCGCCTCGGCATCCGGATCTCCGGGATACGGCTCCCCGGCGAGTGTCACGACGCCGGCCGATCCATCCGCCCCGTCGACATCGTCGTCCGCCTGCGCGGCGGCCGGGACGAGCCAGACGGCGGCCGCGACGGCCAGCCCCGCGATCAGCGCCGCGGCCTTCCGGCCCCTCATGCCGTCGCCGCCCTGAGCGTGATGGTGTCGGCCGTCTGCCCGTCGCCGCCGATGGCGTCGGCGTTGCGGGTCAGCCATCCCTGCTTGTTCATGGTGGCGAACGCGTACAGCTTGATCGGCAGCGAGATGAAGATCACGACGAGGACGACCAGCGGCAGCAGGAGGATCTCCTGCGGGTGCCGCCGGAGGTGCGACAGTCCGCGGATGCCCCGCGTGCCGACCACCCAGGCCACGCTCGCCCAGATGCCGACGGTCGTCAGCTCCAGCCGGCTGAAGAACAGGTAGCCGAGCGTCAGCCCCATGGTCACCGGGGTGAGCAGGATCTGCAGCACGGTCACCTTGGTGACGAACGGCACCTTCCACAGCCACCCCTTGAACGCGGCCGTCAGGTAGCAGCGATACGAGTTGCGACTCCACCGCACGCGCTGCTTGACGAACGCCCGGAACGTGGCGGGGAACATCGACAGGGCCCGGGCCGATGACTGGTGCACCGTCTTGTAGCCGGAGGCGAGCACGAGCCAGGTGAGACGTCCGTCGTCGCCCGAGATGCACCGGCGTCCCAGGAAGAACTCGTCCTCGAGGTTCTCGAGCACGGGCATCACCGCATCGCGGCGGTAGACGGCCGTTCTGCCGGACACGCAGGGCACGGCGCCGGCGCGGCCCATGGCGGGAACGTAGTCGTGGTAGCGCAGGTTCACCAGCCAGTCGGCGATCCTGCGCCACACGCTCGTCGTGCGCTGGTACACGTTCTGCTGGGTGCTGACCGCGCCGACGGCCGGATCGATGAACGGCTTCTGCACGTTCTCGAGCAGGCCGGGCAGCCAGCGCGTGTCGGAATCGACGAGCACGAGGATGTCGGACCGCGCGGCCCGGATGCCCACCCCCAGTGCGCTGCGCTTGCCCGCGTGGTGGAACAGGAAGGGCCGCACCCGGTCGTCGCCGATCTCGATGATCCGCCGGTACGCCTCGGTGTCGGCGACGTCCAGGACGATGATGATCTCCGTCGGGTCCTGCTCGCGCCAGGTCTCCAGGCATTCGAGCAGGATGTCCGGATCCTCGTGGAACGAGGGGACGACCACCGAGGTCGTGGCGCGGAAGTCGCTCTCGATCGGCTTGGCTCGGTGCGACAGCACCACGCGGTACAGCCACAGCAGCCAGACGATCGTCCCGGCCAGTGCGAGCGGGAAGTACGGCAGCATGTCGCGCGCGAACGCGAGCACGGAGTCCCAGCTGAACTGCACATCGTTGAGGGACCCGAGCAGAGCCGGGAGCGGTGAGGAGACAGGCATAGACGCGGTGCCCTTCGCGTGAGGTGGGAGCGATCACCACCACGGAGCGCGCAAGGGCGGGCCTGATACGTGCCGCGGCGCTCGTTCTCTCGAGGTGCCCGGGGACCTCATGCCGCGGCGGCGCCGGAGTATGCCACGGAGCTCGAAGACCGCCGGGGTCAGTCGCCGAGGGCGGCGAGGCGCTCGGCCTCGTCGGCCTCGATGCAGGACTGGATGACGGGGTCCAGCGCGCCGTTCAGCACCGCGTCGAGGTTGTACGCCTTGTAGCCCGTGCGGTGGTCGGCGATCCGGTTCTCGGGGAAGTTGTAGGTGCGGATGCGCTCCGAGCGGTCCATGCCGCGGATCTGCGACTTGCGCGCATCGGCCGCGACGGCCGCGAGCTCCTCCTGCTGCCGGGCGAGCAGGCGGGCGCGCAGCACGCGCATGCCGGCCTCGCGGTTCTGCAGCTGCGACTTCTCGTTCTGCATCGACACGACGATCCCGGTCGGGATGTGCGTGATGCGCACGGCGGAGTCCGTCGTGTTCACCGACTGCCCGCCGGGGCCGGACGAGCGGAACACGTCGATCTTCAGGTCGTTCGGATCGATCGCGATCTCCTCGGGCTCGTCCACCTCGGGGAAGACGAGCACGCCGGTCGTCGACGTGTGGATGCGGCCCTGCGACTCGGTCGCCGGCACGCGCTGCACGCGATGCACGCCGCCCTCGTACTTCAGGTGCGCCCACACGCCCTGCGCGGGATCGGAGGACGATCCCTTGATCGCGACCTGCACGTTCTTGTAGCCGCCGAGATCCGACTCGTCGCGCTCGAGGATCTCGGTCTTCCAGCCGCGCGAGGCCGCGTACTGCAGGTACATGCGCAGCAGGTCGGCGGCGAACAGCGCGCTCTCGGCACCGCCCTCGCCCGCCTTGATCTCCATGATCACGTCGCGGGCGTCGTCGGGATCGCGCGGGATGAGCAGGCGCCGCAGCCGCTCCTGCGCCTCGGCGAGCCGCTCCTCGAGCGCGGGGATCTCGTCGGCGAACGCCTCGTCCTCGCGGGCGAGCTCGCGCGCGGCCTCGAGGTCCTCCCCCGCGCCGACCCACGCCTGGTGGGCCGCGACGATGCGCGACAGCTCGGCGTAGCGGCGGTTGACGCGCTTGGCGCGCGCGGCGTCGGCGTGCACCGCCGGGTCGGAGAGCTCCTCCTGCACCCGGCGGTGCTCGTCGATCAGCGCATCGACGGACTCGAACACGCGCGGATCAGCGGATCTGGTTCTCGTCGCCGGAGGAACGCCCGCCGGCCGAGGGGATCGACTTCTGCATCTGGACGAGGAACTCGACGTTCGACTGCGTCTCCTTGAGCTTCTCGAGGATGACGCCGAGCGCGTGCTGCTGGTCCATGCCCGCGAGGGCCCGGCGCAGCTTCCACGTGATCTTGACCTCGTCGGGGCTCAGCAGCATCTCCTCGCGGCGGGTGCTCGACGCGTTCACGTCGACCGCCGGGAAGATGCGCTTGTCGGCGAGCTGGCGCGACAGGCGCAGCTCCATGTTGCCGGTGCCCTTGAACTCCTCGAAGATGACCTCGTCCATCTTGGATCCGGTCTCGACGAGCGCCGTGGCGAGGATCGTGAGCGATCCGCCGTTCTCGATGTTGCGCGCGGCGCCGAAGAAGCGCTTGGGCGGGTACAGCGCCGACGCGTCGACGCCGCCCGAGAGCACGCGGCCCGACGTGGGGGCCGACACGTTGTAGGCGCGGCCCAGGCGGGTGATCGAGTCGAGCAGCACGACCACGTCGCGGCCCAGCTCGACGAGGCGCTTGGCGCGCTCGATGGCGAGCTCGGCGACCGTCGTGTGGTCCTCGGCGGGGCGGTCGAAGGTCGAGGCGATGACCTCGCCCTTCACCGTGCGCTGCATGTCGGTGACCTCCTCGGGGCGCTCGTCGACGAGCACGACCATGAGGTGGACCTCGGGGTTGTTCTGCGCGATCGCGTTCGCGATCTGCTGCAGCACGATCGTCTTGCCCGCCTTCGGGGGCGCGACGATGAGGCCGCGCTGGCCCTTGCCGATCGGCGCGACGAGGTCGATGATCCGCTGCGTCAGCTTCTCGGGCGCCGTCTCGAGGCGCAGGCGGTCCTGCGGGTACAGCGGCGTGAGCTTGCCGAACTCCACGCGGTCGGCCGCGTCGTCCACCGACAGGCCGTTGATCGAGTCGACCTTGACCAGGGCGTTGTACTTCTGGCGGCCCTGCTGCTCGTTCTCGCGGGGCTGCTTGATGGCGCCGACGACGGCGTCGCCCTTGCGCAGGTTGTACTTCTTGACCTGGCCGAGCGAGACGTACACGTCCTGCTGGCCGGGCAGGTAGCCCGTGGTGCGGACGAACGCGTAGTTGTCGAGCACGTCGAGGATGCCCGCGATCGGGATGAGCACGTCGTCCTCGCCGATCTCCGGCTCGAACTCGTCGCTCTGGGCGCCGCGCGTGCGCTTGTTGCGGCGGTTGCGGTCCTCCTGCGGCTGCGCCTGCGCCTCGGGCTGTGCGCCGCCGTTCTGCGGGCCGTCGCCCTTGTTCTTGTTGCGGTTGCGGCTGCGGCTGCGGCGGCTGCGGCCGCGACCGGAGCCCTCCTCGCCGTCGCCGTCCTGCTCGTCGGCCGACTCGGCGTCGTTCTTGCGCGCGTCGCCCTCGGCCTGCTCGGCCTGGGGCGCCTCGGCGGCGTCGTCGCTCTTCGCGGCCTTCGCGCCGCGGCCGCCCTTGGTGCGCGGGGCACGGGCAGGCTTCTCGGCGGTGTCGGCCTCGGGCTGCTCGGCCTTGTCGGCCTCCGGCTGCTCGGCCTTCGCGGCGTCGGACTTCGCGGCGTCGGCCTGGTCGGCCTGCGGCGCCTCGGGCTTGTCGCCTTCGGGCGCCTCGGCGGGCTTCTCGGCCTCGGCGGCCGCGGCGGCATCGGTCTCGGCGGCCTTGCCGCGGCGGCGCGGGGCGCGCTTCGGCTTCTCGGCCGGCGCCTCGGCGGGCTCGGCCGCGGCCTCGGCGGCGGCGGGCGCTGCCTGCTCGGCCGGAGCCTCGGCGGCCGGCGCGGCCTGCTCGTTGCCGGTCGCCTCCACGGCGGCGACGGTGGACGCGGCCTTGGCGCGGCGCGGCGCACGCTTGCGCGGCGCCTTCGCCGGGGCCTCGGTGGCCTCGGCCGTGCTCGCCTCGGGGGCGGTCTCGGCGGTGGCGGGAGCGGTGACGCTCTCGTCGCCCTTGGCCTCGACGGCTTCGGACTGGATCTCGGAGATGGACTCCAACGTGACTCCTCATCGGGTCGTGGATTCTCAGCCAGCCGCAGGGGGATCCGTCAGACGGGATCCACCGTGCGCGCGCCACGTCGTGCGCCGGTCAACCGGTTGCCGCACCGAAGAGAACACACTCGGGCGGACGGTGGGGTGACCGTGCGGGGCTTCGCAGATTGCGACGGAGGTCAGAATTCGTGCTCTGAGGCACCCTCCGCTGTGATCCTCACTGTACCACCTCGGCGCGGCGCCGACGGCGCTTGCCACGGTCGCTTCACCTCCACGCCTCCGGCGCTGACGTCCAGCAGCGGGAGGCTCAGCGCAGCGCGGCCGAGGCGATGTAGTCGCGCAGCGCGCTCGCGTCGTCCGGCATCTCCACGACGCGCTGCGGCGCGGACATCATCTGCTGCAGCTCGGGCGACAGCTCCAGCTCGACGCCGATCGCCTCGCGGATCGTCTCGGCGAACTTGTGGGGCTTGGCCGTCTCGAGCACGAGCATCGGCACGCCCGGCTCCACGAACTCGCGCGCCACCTTCACGCCGTCGGCGGTGTGCGGATCGATGACGTCGCCGGTCGCCTCGTGCACGGATCGGATGGTCGCCAGCCGATCCGCGTGCGTCGACGTGCCGCTCACGAGGCCGAACTCCCCGGCGAAGCGCGGCTGCTCGGACGAGAAGTCGAACGATCCGCCCTCCAGCTCGCGCCACGCGTCGACGACGCGCGCGGCGTCGCGGCCGACGAGCTCGAAGATGAAGCGCTCGAGGTTCGACGCCTTCGAGATGTCCATCGACGGGCTCGAGGTCGCGAGCGTCTCGGCGGCCCCGCGCGGGCGGTAGACGCCCGTGCGGAAGAACTCGTCGAGCACGTTGTTCTCGTTCGTCGCGAGCACGAGGCGGCGGATCGGCAGGCCCATCTGCCGCGCGTAGAAGCCCGAGAGGATGTTGCCGAAGTTCCCCGACGGCACGGTGAACGACAGCTCGGTCCAGCCGCCCGCGTCGGTCGCGCGCAGCCAGGCCCAGAAGTAGTAGACGACCTGCGCCGTGATGCGGGCGAGGTTGATGGAGTTCACGGCGCCGAGGTGGTGCGCCCGCTTGAACTCCAGGTCGCCGGCGAGCTGCTTGACGAGGTTCTGGCAGTCGTCGAAGACGCCGTTGATCGCGATGTTGTGGATGTTCGGGTCGTCGAGCGAGAACATCTGCGCGCGCTGGAACGCGCTCATCCGGCCCTGCGGCGACAGCATGAACACCGCGATCCGCTCCTTGCCGCGCAGCGCGTGCTCGGCGGCCGATCCCGTGTCGCCCGACGTGGCGCCGAGCACGTTGAGCACCGATCCGCGGCGCTCGAGCGCGTACTCCAGCACCTGGCCGAGGAACTGCATGGCGAGGTCCTTGAACGCCAGGGTCGGCCCCTCCGAGAGCCCGACGAGCTCGATGCCGTCGCCGATCGCCCGCAGCGGGACGACCTCGCCGGGGAAGGGCTCATAGGCCGCTGCCACCATGCGCGCGAGGTCGCGGCGCGGAATGTCGGTCGCGAAGAGTGCGAGGATCTCGGTCGCCAGCTGCGGGTAGGTCAGCGCGCGCCAGCGCTCGAGCGTCTCGCCGTCGACCTCGGGCAGCTCGGCCGGCACCGAGAGCCCGCCGTCGGGGGCCAGCCCCTCGAGCAGGGCCTCGCTGAACGACAGCGGCTCGCCGCCGCCTCGGGTGGAGAGGTAGTTCATCGATCCGGCGCTCCTCGGGTCAGCTGTCGCGACATGTCCATTCTGGGGTCGTCGGACGCGTGTGTCGTGCCGCCCATGAAGTCCACGGCCAGCATGAGCGCCTGCCACGACCCCTCCGCGGCCTCCTCGGCGACGGCGGCGGCCTCGAGCCGGCGACCGGGTCCGTCGGCGAGCACGAGCACGCTGGGCCCGGCGCCCGAGACGACGGCCGCGAACCCGCGGGCGCGCAGCGCGCCCACGAGCGCGAAGGTCTCGGGCATCGCCTGCGCGCGGCGCTCCTGGTGCAGCTTGTCCTCGGTGGCCGACAGCAGCAGGTCGGGGCTCTGGGTGAGCGCCGCGATCAGCAGCGCCGAGCGCGACACGTTGAACACGGCGTCCTCGCGCGAGACCTCCGCCGCCAGCACGCTGCGCGCCATCGACGTCGACATCGTGCGATCGGGCACGAACACGACGGGCGCGACGCCGCGGTGCACGAGCAGCTTCTTGTGCTGCGGCACCCCGTGCTCGGTCCACGCGATCGTGAGCCCGCCGAACAGCGCGGGCGCGACGTTGTCGGGGTGCCCCTCCAGCTCGGTCGCGAGGCGCAGCAGGTCGGCGTCGGTGAGCCGCCCGCCGAGCAGCCCGTTCGCCGCGAGCACGCCCGCCGCCACCGCGGCGCCGGACGACCCGAGCCCCTTGCCGTGCGGGATGCCGTTGTGCGCGACGATCCGCAGCCCGGGGGCGCGCTCGCCGGCCGCCTCGAAGCAGTACCGGATCGTGCGGGCGATGAGGTGCGAGTCGTCGCGCGGGATGTGCGCCGCGCCGCTGCCGGTGACCTCGATCTCCAGCTCGCCCGGCGCGAGGGCGGTCACCTCGACCTCGTCGTACACGCTGAGCGCGAGGCCGAGCGTGTCGAAGCCGGGGCCGAGGTTGGCGCTGGTCGCCGGGACGCGCACGTGCACGGTGCGCGGCGCGGCGGGCGCGGCGCTCATTCCCCTTCGACGCGCAGCACGGAGACCACGCGCTCGACGGCGTCGCTGGCGGCCAGGCGCGCGACGGTGTCGCTCAGCGACTGCTCGCGGGCGCGGTGGGTGCCGATGACGATCGACGCCGTGTCGCCCTCGCGCTGGCTCTGATCCACGGTGGCGACCGAGACGCCGCCGTCGGCGAAGACGCCCGCGATCGTCGCGAGCACGCCGGGCTCGTCCGTCGCCTCCAGGCGCACCTGGTAGCGCGTGAGGATCCGCCCGATGGGCGCGGTCGGCAGGCTCATGCGCGGCGATTCGCCCACGCCCACGCCGCCGGCGATGTGGCGGCGGGCGGCCGAGACGACGTCGCCGAGCACGGCCGAGGCCGTCTGCAGCCCGCCGGCGCCGGCGCCGTAGAACATGAGCGGGCCCGCGGCGGCCGCCTCGACGAAGACGGCGTTGTTGCCGCCGTGCACGCTCGCCAGCGGGTGGTCGCGCTCGATGAGCGCGGGGTACACGCGCACCGAGATGGACTCCTCGCCGTCGTCGTCGAGGCGCTCGCACACCGCGAGCAGCTTCACGACGAAGCCGGCGCGACGGGCGCCCTCGATCATGTCGGCCGTGACGTTCTCGATGCCCTCGCGGTGCACGTCGTCGAGCGACACCTTCGTGTGGAACGCGAGGCTCGCGAGGATCGCCGCCTTCTGCGCGGCGTCGTAGCCCTCGAGATCCAACGTCGGATCGGCCTCGAGGAAGCCGAGCTCGGTCGCGATCCGCTGCGCCTCCTCGGCGCTCAGGCCCTCGCGATCCATCTTGTCGAGGATGAAGTTGGTGCTGCCGTTGACGATCCCGAAGATGCGCTGGATCCGGTCGCCGGCGAGCGAGTCCTTCAGGGGGCGGATGATCGGGATCGCGGCGGCGACGGCCGCCTCGTACGACACGCTCGCGCCCACCTGGTCGGCGGTGTCGAAGATCTCGGACCCGTGGGTGGCGAGCAGCGCCTTGTTGCCGGTGACGACGTCGGCGCCCGAGGTGAGCGCCGTGAGCAGGTGCGTGCGCGCCGGCTCGATGCCGCCCATCAGCTCGATGACGATGTCGCTGCCGACGATGAGGCTCTCGGCGTCGGTGGTGAGCAGCTCGCGCGGCAGCTCGACGTCGCGCGGCGCGTCGAGGTTCCGCACGGCGATGCCCGCCAGCTCCAGCTCGGCGCCGGCGCGCTCGGCCAGCTCCTCGCGGTGCGTGAGCAGCAGGTGCGCCACCTGCGATCCCACCGATCCGGCGCCCAGCAGCGCGACTCGGAGCGTGCGCTTCTCGATCATTCGGTCTCCTCGTTCGGGTGCGCGGCGCGGGGCTCGAGGCCCAGGTCGCGCGCGAGCAGGTCGTCGATGGTCTCGCCGCGCACGATGACGCGCGCGGATCCGCCCGACAGCGCCACGACGGGCGGGCGGGGCACGGCGTTGTAGTTGCTGGCGAGCGAGTGGCAGTAGGCGCCCGTGGCGGGCACGGCGAGCAGGTCGCCGGGGGCGATGTCGGCGGGCAGGTACTCGGCGTCGACGACGATGTCGCCCGACTCGCAGTGCCGGCCCACGACCCGCGCGAGGGCGGGCTCGGCGCCGCTCGTGCGCGACGCGATCCGCGCCGAGTACTGCGCGCCGTACAGTGCGGGGCGGGCATTGTCGCTCATGCCGCCGTCGACGCTGACGTAGAGGCGCGTGACGGCGTCGGAGACCTGCACGGGCTTGGTCGTGCCGACCTCGTACAGCGTGACGCCCGCGCGGCCGACGATCGCGCGGCCGGGCTCGAATGCGAGGTTCGGCACGGGGATGTCGCGGGCGGCGCACTCCCCCGCCACGGCGTCGACGATGTCGCCGGCGAGCTGCGCGATGGGGGTCGGGTGCTCGGCGCGCGTGTAGGCGATGCCGTAGCCGCCGCCGAGGTTCATCACGGGCACGTCGCCGCCCTCGAGCAGGCGGGCGTGCACGTCGACGAGGCGCGCGGCCGACTCGGCGAAGCCGGCGGCGCCGAAGATCTGCGAGCCGATGTGGCAGTGCAGGCCCATGAACTCCAGCTGCGGCAGCTCGCGGATGCGCGCGACGATCTCGGGCGCCTGCGCGAGGGGGAAGCCGAACTTCTGGTCCTCGTGCGCGGTGGCGAGGAAGTCGTGGGTCTCGGCGTGCACGCCGCTGTTCACGCGCACGAGCACGCGCTGTACGGTGCCGAGGCGCTGGGCGATGGCCGCGAGCCGCTCGAGCTCGATGGCGCTGTCGATCACGACGGATCCGATGCCGACCGAGACGGCGTGCTCGAGCTCGGCGACCGACTTGTTGTTGCCGTGCAGCCCGATGTGGAACGGATCGACGCCGGCCGCGAGCGCGATGGCGAGCTCGCCGCCGGTGGCGACGTCGAGGGCCAGGTCCTCCTCGCGCACCCAGCGGGCGACGGCGCCGCTGAGGAACGCCTTGCCGGCGTAGTAGACCCGCGCGCGGGCGCCGTGGCGGGCGGCGGCGTCGCGGAAGGCGGCGAGCACCTCGCGGGCCCTCGCGCGCACGGCGTCCTCGTCCAGCACGTACAGGGGCGTGCCGAAGTCGCGGGCCAGCTGCGTGGCGGGGATGCCGCCGAGGCGCAGCACGCCGTCGGCGTCGCGATCCGCGCCCGCGGGCCAGACGGCCTCGACGAGGTCGTTCGGGTCGTCGGGCACGGCGAGCCACTCGGGCACGACGGCCCCGGCGGGGCTGTGAGTCACCCGACGAGTCTAGGACGAGTCCGGCGGCGACCCCCGTCGCACTGAGCCTTATGCGCAGTCGCCGGGCTGCTGCAGCGTCGGATCGTTCAGCAGCCCGCCGTCGAGCGCGAGGTGGGCGATGAGCTCGTCGCCCTCGACGGTCGCGTCCGTCAGCGTGATGCCGCGCGGCAGGCTGTCGGAGAGGCAGACGGGGATCGGCTGGGCGAGCGCGGCCGGCACGCCGGGCGGGAGCTGGCCGGGCAGCTGCTGCCCGCCGAGCGCGATCCCGGTGGGCGACAGCAGCAGGCGTCCGTCGGCCGCGGAGGGCTGGAGGGTGAGCTGCAGGGTGCCGAGGATCGGGATCTCGCCCGAGACGGCGACGTCGGGTTCGGCGACGGCGACCTGGGCGGCGTCGCCGAGGGCCTGCCACGCGGTGCCGGCGCTCGCGCGGCCGAGGAGGTTCTCGAGGGCGGCCGCGTCGAGGGCCGCGGTGGCGGAGGCGCGCTCGGCGGTTATGGCGCCGGTGTCGACGCCCTCGAGCGCGAGCCGTACGTCGGCGGTGAGGCCCTCGTACTCGACGCGCTCCCCCGTGACGTGCGCCTCGTCGATCCGGCCGCCGATCAGCTGCGGGATGACGAGCCCGGGGATCTCGACGTCGAGGTGCCCGACGCGGGCCCCGGCGTCGACGACGGCGTCCTCCACGCGGTCACGGATGACGGATCGGGCGATGGCCTCGCCGGCGACGAACGCCCCGGCCGCGACCGCGACGACCGCCGCGATCGCGACGATCCATTCCCACCGCCGCCGCTTCATACGTGCACCCTCTCATCCCGACCTTGGTCGCGGGTGCACGTCCCTGTTGCGGAACGACGCGCCAGAGGCGCGGGGAGGAAGCGGGCACCGCACGCCGGTCGACGAACCGCGCACCCGCCCATCGACCGAGGCAGGCACGCCCGATCACATGCGCTGGGGGGCGCTCACTCCCAACAGGGCGAGGCCGTTGCGGAGCACCTGGCCCGTGGCGTCGTTGAGCCACAGGCGCGTGCCGTGCACGGGCTCGACGGGCTCGTCGCCCTTGGGCGTGACGCGGCAGTTGTCGTACCAGCGGTGGTAGAGCCCCGCGATCTCCTCGAGGTAGCGGGCGACGCGGTGCGGCTCGCGCTGGTCGGCGGCGAACGCGACGAGGCGCGGGAACTCCTGCAGCGCGCCGAGGAGCGCGGCCTCGGTCTCGTGCGTGAGCAGCTCGGGCGCGAAGGTGTCGCGCGTGACGCCGGCGTCGACCGCGTTGCGCGCCACGTTGTGCGTGCGCGCGTGAGCGTACTGCACGTAGAACACCGGGTTGTCGTTCGTGCGCTTGCGCAGCAGCTCCGGATCGAGCGACAGCGGCGAGTCGGCCGGGTACCGCCCGAGCGAGTAGCGCAGGGCGTCGGTGCCGATCCACTCGCGCAGGTCGTCGAGCTCGATGATGTTGCCTGCCCGCTTCGACAGGCGCGCGCCGTTGACCGACACGAGCTGCCCGATCAGCACCTCGATGTCCGTCTCGGGGTCGTCGCCGGCCGCGCCGGCCAGCGCCTTGAGGCGGTGCACGTAGCCGTGGTGATCGGCGCCGAGCAGGTAGATCTTGTGCGCGAAGCCGCGGTCGCCCTTGCTGAGGTAGTAGGCGGCGTCGGCGGCGAAGTAGGTGTACTCGCCGTTGGAGCGGCGGATGACGCGATCCTTGTCGTCGCCGAAGTCGGTGGTGCGCACCCACACGGCGCCGTCCTCGTCGAAGACGTGGCCCTGCTCGCGCAGGCGCTCGACGGCCTGGTCGATGAGGCTGGGCGCGCCGTCGTGGAGCGTGCGCTCCGAGAACCACACGTCGAACTCCACGTTGAACTCGCGCAGCGACTTCTGGATCTCGGCGAGCTGCAGCTGGTACGCGACCTCGCGGACGGCGGCGATGGCCTCGTCCCGCCCGACCTCGGGCAGGTTCGGCAGGATCGTGGCGACGCGGGCGCCGAGGTCGTTGATGTACTCGCCCTTGTAGCCGTCCTCGGGGGCGGGCTCGCCCATGATCGCGGCGTACACGGAGGCGCCGAAGCGATCCATCTGCGCGCCGGCGTCGTTGATGTAGTACTCGCGCGCCACGGTGGCGCCGCTGGCCTCGAGCAGGCGGCCGATCGCGTCGCCGAGCGCGGCCCAGCGGGTGTGCCCGATGTGCAGAGGGCCGGTGGGGTTGCCGCTGACGAACTCGAGGTTGATCGTCTGCCCCGCGAGGGCGTCGTTGCGGCCGTAGGAGTCGCCGCCCTCGACGATGGTCTTCGCGAGCGCGCCGGCGGCGGCCGCCTCGAGGCGGATGTTGATGAAGCCGGGGCCCGCGACCTCCACGCCCGCGACGCCGTCGACGGCGGTGAGGCCGTCGACGATCTCCTGGGCGAGCTCGCGCGGGTTCGTGCCGAGCTTCTTGGCGAACTTCATGGCCGTGTTCGTGGCCCAGTCGCCGTGGTCGCGGTTCTTCGGACGCTCGAACGCGATGTCGGCGGCCGTGATCCCCAGGTCCTCGCCGGGGCGGCGTCGCTCGGCGATCGGCGCGAGGACGGCGAGCAGAGCGGCGGCGAGGGCATCGGGATTCATAGGCGTCAAGTCTATGGCGGTGCGGGGCGGGCGAACGCTGAGCGCGCACCTCGTTCGGCAACCGGTCGAGGGGTGCGCTGCGCCTCGCTCCGACGGAGCGGATGCCGGCCCGGTCGAGCCCGCCGCCCCCGGATGGGGTCAGGCGGCGCGGGGTGGCGGGGTCCAGTGCCATCGGAGGGGTGAGTGGGTGGGGAGTTCGACGGGTTCGCTGCCGTCGGGTGGGTGGAGCAGGAAGGGGCCGTTTCGGTCGCGGGTGATGCGGTGGCGGTGGTGGTGGAGGTTCATGTGGTGGAAGCGGCACAGGAGGATGCCGCGGTCGATGTCGGTGCGGCCGGCGTGGGCGGCCCATTCGTCGATGTGGTGGGCTTCGCAGTAGGAGGCGGGCATGTCGCATCCGGCCCACCGGCAGCCGCCGTCGCGGATGGCCAGGGCGATGCGCTGCTTCGGGGTGAACAGGCGCTGCTCCCGCCCGACATCGAGCGGGTTGCCGTGTGCGTCGACGGTCACCGGGACGTGACCGGTGGTGCAGATGGCCTGCTCGACCGCCGGGGCGGGGAGGGGGTGGCCGCCGTCCTCCGTGTATCCGGGACCAGGGCGGGCGGGTGCGGGAGCAGGGCTGTCGGTGTCTCCGATGCTGCCGCTCGCGGCACCGTCGGGTCGAGTCGGGTTGCAGGTCGCGTCGCGGGTGGGGTCGATGGTGACGACGCGGACGCCGGGCTGGCGGGCGCCGAAGACGGTTTCGGCGTCGGCGACGGCGCCGGCGCGGAGCACCCCGAGGATGAGGTCGTAGGTGAGCTGGTCGTTCGTCCGCGGGTCGTCGGTGAGCTGTTGCGCTTTCGCGGCCTCGTCGGGGTCGACGAACCGGGGACCGCCGCGGCGGGGCCGCAGGGCCGCGTCGATCACGGCCCGCATCCACGCCGCACCCTCGTCGTCGAACACGATCTTCGCGTGCTGGACGCCGTCCGCGTCCGTCCACATCCGGAACGCGCGTGCCTCGAACCGGGCCAGGAACCGCGCCTCGGCACCCTCCGGATCCAACCGGTCCCGCAACACCCGTGCCGCGGCGGCGAGATCCTCCACCGTGCACTCGGCCGCGACAGCGACCAGCTGCTCGGCCGCCAGTCGCCACGCCTCCACCGCCGCATCCTCCGCGCCGGCCGACGGCGAGTCCTCCGAGGGCGAGCCGGTGGGTGGGTGGCCGAGCCCGCGGAGGATCGCATCCATCTGCGCCGTAGTCACCACCCCGCTCAGCAGCGCCTGGTCGACCGGGTCATGCCACGGCCGCGCGGGCGTGGAGTCCTGCTCGGCCGCATCGCCGCGATCCGCGGCAGGGTCGAGACCCTCCGGCGCCGCACCGGGGCCGTTCCCGCCCAGCGCGGATTCCACCAGCGACTGCCCGACCCGCACCTGCCGGGCCGCGTCGCCGCGGGTGCCGCCGGAGAGCTCCTGCACGAGCGCGACCGCGTTGCGATGACCCCGACCCTGCGCCAGGCCCTTGTGCCCGGCCGCCCGTGACGAGCGCGCCGAGACCACGCCGGCGGCGACCGCGCGGACGCGTTCGGCGGTCTTGGCCAGGTCCGTCGCGACGGTCAGCAGGGCGAGCACGTCCTCGTCGGGAAGGGCCGCCACCACAGCGACATCCACCGGCGGCAGCGACGCGATCGCGCCTGCCCGGTCCTGGAAATCGCTGAGGAATGTCATACCCGCATCGTCCCACCGACCACCGACATCCGAACCCGCGGAACCCCCGACCAGGACCAGAAACGCGATTCTGTGGATAACCCCGTGGAAACGACGGCTGTGGACGAACCGACACCCGCACCGACCCCCCCGCCCCCCGCAGGAGGACTTGCCGTGGTCGCTTCATCTCCGGCGCTTCGCGCCTCCGTTCAGCAACCGATCGGGTGGGCGCT
Organism: Microbacterium sp. NPDC003461; assembly: GCF_053588335.1. Classification (NCBI taxonomy): domain Bacteria; kingdom Bacillati; phylum Actinomycetota; class Actinomycetes; order Micrococcales; family Microbacteriaceae; genus Microbacterium; species Microbacterium sp. NPDC003461. The sequence goes on from NZ_JBSFPT010000010.1 coordinate 29,377, forward strand.
CCGGTCAGCAGCCGACCCGATACACCTCGGCACAGCAACCGCAGGAGGCTTGCGGTGGTCGCTTCATCTCCGGCGCTTCGCGCCTCCGTTCAGCAACCGATCCGGTGCAACCCGATTCAGCACCGAGCGCACGCCAGACCGCGCCCACGCCCCTCACGATCCGCCCGACACGATCACCCGCAGCGGGGTGCGCGCGACGCGGCCGGTCGCCTCGTTGCGGGCCAGGCCGAGGCGGCGCAGCCAGGTCTGGCCGTTGCGCTCGGCCGAGCGCTCGGCCCACGCCTGCCCGGCGAGGATCTCGACCGTGCCGCCGACCGCGATCCACATCGAGCGGTGGCCCGTCTCGTCGCTGCGCACGGGGCAGATGCGCCACGGGCGCGATCCGTCGATCGTCGCCTGTGCGTGGCTCAGGGCGCGCTCGGCCGAGGCGAAGCTGCGCGCGCTGATCGCCAGCGTGAGGTCGTCGGGCGAGACGAGCGTCCACAGGAACCGCGGATCGTCCGCCGCCGCGGGCACCCGCGTGATGCCGTCGAGGGGCGTCATCGCGAGCGCCGCGCGCCGCACCGACGCGCGGCCGGCGTGCAGGGCCCCGTCCCCTCCCGGATCGAGCACGATCAGCCGCAGCCCGCCGGCATCCTCATCCGCCGCGTCCGCAACAGGATCCGCCGCGTCGGCAACAGGATCGTCCGCGTCGGCAACAGGATCGTCGTCGATCCGCTCGCGCATGTCTCGGAGCATCCGCTCCCCCTCTCTCAGCCCGCGCTCCGTGCGCGGGCGGCGTAGTCGTTCGCCACGGCCGCGACGTCGTCCACGTACACCTCCAGGTGGTTGTACGAGAACACGGCCTCGCGCCACCCCTCGACCGTGGTCATCTCCCCCGACGCGCACAGGTACCGGGCGGCGCCGAGCGCGGCGTCGTCGATGTGATTCGGATCGGCCACGCCATCGCCGTTGCCGTCGGCACCCCAGTACGACCACGTCTCGGGGATGAACTGCATCGGCCCCACGGCGCGGTCCCACACGGTGTCGCCGTCCCACGCGCCGCCGTCGGTGTCGTGGATCGCCATCACGCCGTCGCCGTTCAGCGGCACGCCCAGGATCCGCGGGGTCACCCAGCCGTCCGCACCCACGGACGACCCGCCGTGGCGCCCGTGATCCGACTCGATCGCCCCGATCCCGGCGAGCGTGTTCCACCCGATGCCGCACGAAGGGTCCTCGGCCTCGACCGTGAGGTGCGCCGACGCGTAGGCGGCCAGCGCGCGGGCCGGGATGCCGGTGGCGGCAGACGTCTGCGCGAGCCAGGCGGCGTCGATGCGCGCGGCGGGGCCGGCGTCGGCCGCCGAACCCGAGACCGGCGCGTCGCCGGAGGGCACGGTGCCGTCGGGTCCGGTCACCGTGACGTCCGGCAGCGTTCCCGCCGGCGGGGGCACGTACTCGGCGCTCGACGCGGCGGGCGGCGACTGGCGCACGAGGTTGAGCAGCGCCACGGCGACGGCCGCGATGAACACGATGGCGAGCACCGTGAGCACGCGCGAGACCGCGACGCGCAGCATGCTCGATGCGCGGGTCATCCGGCCGCCTCCCCTGGGTCCTGCGGCACGGGCGTCTGCGTCGGCCCGGGCGTCGGCTGCGCCTCGACGCGGAGGCTCACCGTGACACCCACCCTCAGCACCGCGCCCGCGGCCGGCTCGCTGCCGGCGACCGTGGCGGCGGCAGACGCCGGCTGCTGGTCGGCCACGGCCTCGAAGCCCGCCGAGAGCAGCACCGCGATGGCGGCGGGCACGCTCATCCCCCGCACATCGGGCACGGTGTTGCGCCCGCTCGCGACCGTCACGTCCACCGCCGTGCCGGGCTCCGCCCGCGAACCCGGCTCGGGGCGCTGGCCGAGGACCCGGTCGGCGGCCTCGGCGGCCTCGACCCTGTTGACCGCGCCCAGGCGGAGCCCGGCCTGGGCGAGCGCCGCCTCCGCATCGGCGAGGGTGCCGAACAGGGTGGGGATCTCGACCTGGGCGGGCGCGGGCGGGGCGGACGTCGAGGGCTCGGGGGTGGGCGACGGCGACGACGACGGCGTCGGCGAGGCGGATCCGGGTGGCGGCGTCTGCGGCGTGCTCGGCGCGGTCGTGGGCTGGGGGCGCGGCCCCTCGGCCTCGGCGCCCGGCGAGCCGGCGAGGAAGGTGGCGCCGAGCGCGGCGACGGCGAGGATCGCGACCGCCCCCAGGCCCAGCAGCACGCCCGCGCCGCCGGCCCGCGCCCTCGCATCACGCACCGGCTCGGCGATGTCGTCGTCCGCGGGGCGCAGGTAGTCCAGGTCGCCGCCGCCGTCGGGGCGCAGCACCGACGTGGGGCCCGTGCCCTCCGCCGGGGCGTCCGGGGTCTCGACTACGGAAGCCGCGGCCACGGCGGCCGCGCCGGCCTCGGCGAGCGCGGCCCGGAACTCCGCCGCCGTGCGGAACCGGTGCGCCGGCGTCTTGCTCAGCGCGCGCGTGACGACCCGGTCGAACGGCCGCGCGGCGGGCGCGATGGCCGAGGGCACGGGAGGAGGGGCCGAGACGTGCGCCCGCATCACCTGCTCGACGGTCGTGCGGGGGAACGGCGGGCGACCGGTGAGGGCGTAGACGAGCACCGCGCCCGCCTGGTACAGGTCGCTGACCGAGCGCACGGGCAGCCCCTGCGCCTGCTCGGGCGACATGAAGTGGGCGTTGCCGACCACGTGCCCGCCGTCCTCCGCCCCCGCCAGGAGCACGTCGGAGCCGACCGTGGCACGCCCGGTCACGTCGGCGAGCCCGAAGTCGAGGATCCGCACCATGCCCGCGCTCAGCCCCGCGCCCGGCGCGCGGTCGCGGGCACCGTGCAGGATGACGTTCTGCGGCGAGATGTCGCGATGCACGAGACCGGCCTGGTGCGCGGCGCCGAGGCCGGCGAGCAGCCCGTCGACGACCGCGACCGCGTCGGCCGCGCCCAGCGGCCCGACGGCGTCGACGTGCTCGCGCAGCGTCGGCCCGGTGAGCAGCTCGAGCGCGATCCAGGGCATGGTGACACCCCCGGCATCGTGCAGGCCCGCGTCGTGCACCCGCACGATGTTCGGATGATCCAGCCGCATCGCCAGGCGGGCCTCGCGCAGGAACGCCTCCCGCGCCGCGTCGTCGGCGCACAGGTGCGGGTGCAACAGCTTGACCGCCACCTCGGCCCCGGTGGGATCGGCGGCCGCGAACACCGAGCCGGTTCCGCCCACCCCGAGCAGGTCGCCGAGCGCGTATCGCCCGCCGATCCGCTCCCCCGCGGCGTCCAGCGACACGACTATCCGAACCGCCCGTTGACGTAGTCGTAGGTGCGCTCGTCCTGGGGCTCGCTGAACATCGCCTCGGTGTCGCCGTGCTCGACGATGTGGCCCGGCGTGCCCTGGGCGGCGAGGAAGAACGCGCACTGCTGGCTGACGCGCTGTGCCTGCTGCATGTTGTGGGTCACGATGACGATCGTGACCTCCTTCTGCAGCTCGACCATCGTCTCCTCGATCACGCGGGTCGAGGTGGGGTCGAGGGCGGAGCACGGCTCGTCCATCAGCAGCACCTTCGGCTTCACCGCGAGCGAGCGCGCGATGCACAGGCGCTGCTGCTGACCGCCCGAAAGACCGCCGCCGGGCTGGCGCAGGCGGTCCTTGACCTCCTTCCACAGGCCCGCGGCCGTGAGCGACCGCTCCACGAGCTCGTCCCTCTCGTCGCGCGAGGCCCGGATGCCGGTGAGTTTCAGGCCCGCGATCACGTTGTCGTAGATCGACATCGCGGGGAACGGGTTCGGCTTCTGGAAGACCATGCCGATGTGCTTACGGGCGTCCTGCAGCTTCTTCTGGCGGTCGTAGATGTCCTCGCCGTCCAGCCGCACCTCGCCCGCGAGCGCGGCCGACGGCACGAGCTCGTGCATGCGGTTGAGGATGCGCAGGAACGTGGACTTGCCGCAGCCCGAGGGGCCGATGAGCGCCGTCACCTGGCCGGCGGGCATGGTGAGCGAGACGCGCTCGAGCACCTTGTGGGTGCCGAACCACGCGCTGATGTCGCGCGCCTCGAGCGTCGACAGCGGCGCGTCGGCGACGCCGAACGGGCGCGGCGGCGCGTCGAGGTCCGCGGCGGATGTGGCACTCGGCAGGACGTACGTCATGTCGTCGGTCGCCGGCGCGGCGACCGCGGGCGCCGGCTCGTCGACGCGCGGGGCGGGCGGCGCGACGATCTCGGCCTCGGGCTCGAGAGCGGGCGCGGCCTCGGGCTCGAGAGCGGGTGCCGTGCTCGCCTCCGCGCGGCGGGCGCTGCGGGTGGCCGCGGGCAGGACCTCGGTGAGGTCGTCGGCCAGCGGGTCGTGTCGGGAGGTCATGGGTATCGGATGTCCTTCGGGTGGAGGGATCAGGTCAGGTTGGGGAGGGCGTTCATCACCTGGTCGGCGGTGGCGAGGCCCAGGAACACGAGCACCGGCACGCCGACCGCCCATGCGTGCCAGCGGCCCCACGTGGTCCACAGCCACCAGGTGCCGATGCCGGCGGCGACGAAGAAGACGAGGTAGAAGAACGCGATGAACCACGCGCCCTGGTCCTGCCCCATCTCGTGCTCCGCCGGCGGCAGCGCCTTGAACGCGAGCACGCGCGCCGGGGTCTCCTGTGTCTCGGTCACGAGCTCGGCGTCGACGTACAGCACGCCCGAGGGGAACAGCGGCAGGCCGTCGGCGGTCTGCAGCTCCAGCCGACCCTCGCCCGCGCGCAGGGGCGCGGGCAGTGGATCGCCGGCCCGGCGCAGGCCGAAGACGCGGTACGTGTGCGTGCCCTGACCGGTGGTGATGGTGATCTCGTCGCCCGGCTCGAGGCGGTGCAGCTGCGAGAACGGTCCGCCGTAGGTGGTCTGCCGGCCGAGGATCACCGACGTGCCCACCTGCCCCGGCATGACGCTGTCGCGCCGGTGGCCGATGCCGGCGCGCAGGCGCTGCGCGTCGGTGCCCTCGACGACGACCTCCGACAGCCCGATCGCCGGCGATTCCAGGTGCGCGACGGGGGTGCCGGGGACGACGAGATCCTCGTTCAGATCGAGCTGCCCTACCGGGGTCTCGGCCTTGGCGAGCGAATCGCGCAGCGCGTCGTAGGCGATCTCCTGCGAGCGATGGTGCTGGAACGCCGAGATGAGCGTCGCGTGCACGACGAACCCGAACAGCAGCGCGGCGATCACGAGCAGCGCGGCTCCCGACCACCACCGCGCATCGCGGGGTGCCGGCGGGCGCGCGGCGGGCTGGGGCAGCAGCGACCGGCCCTTCGGGGCGCGGCGCCGCGGCGGCGCACCGGCCGCTCCTCCCGCCCGGCGCGGCGTGCGCCGGGCACGGCGCTTCGGGAGCACGGCGGTGACGGCGTCGGCGCCGGGCCACGCGCTCGTCTCGCCGGGCTGCGGGTCGTGCCGCGCGGGCGGTGCGTGCCGGGCGTCGGCTTCGGCCTGGTCGGCGCGGGGCCCGGTGGTGTCGACGGTCACGAGGCGACCGCCCCGAGGCCGGGCCCGCGCATCAGGCCGACGACGTACCACCCGCCCCACAGCAGCCCGGCGGCGCCGATGCCGCCGCCGGCCCACCACGCCCACACGGGGATCGTGGGTGCGTCGTCCCCGGCGGATGCCTTGTCGGAGGCGATGATGACATCCGCCAGGGCCGTCCCCTCGCACCAGCCCGTGAACTGCAGGGTGTGCGCACCGGGAAGCGTCTTGTCGGAGACGGGGAACACCGCCCGCACCGTGCCGGTGTCATCCGCCGTGAACGAGCCGATCAGCACCGGCTCGCTGAAGATCACCAGCTGCACCTGCTCGCCGGCGCCGAAGCCCGCCGCGGTCGCGGTGACGTTCTCGCCGGCGTGGTACACGCCCTTGTCGACCGTCGCCTCCTCGCCGCTCGTGGCCGGCTTCGTGGGCACCTCGGGCTCGGCCGGCGTGCACGAGGCCGCCGGCTCGCCGTCGGCCTCGGGCGCCGGTGCGGCCGCGCCGCCGCCCGAACCGCCGCGCGCGCCTCCGCCCGCGGGTGCGCCGCCGCCCGCCGGTGTGCCGTTCGGGGCGTCACCCCCCGTCGGCGGCGGGGACGCCGGCGGGTTGCTCGGCGGCGGCGATGCGGGCGGGCTGCTGGGCGGCACGTCCGGCACCGACACGGTGAGGTCGCCGTCGCTCGTGTCCTCGACCTGGGCGTGCGCGGACGGCGGGCCGGCGAACCACGCCAGGCCGGCGAGCAGCATCGCCGCGAGGCCCAGCGTGCGGGTGCGGGCAGTGATGGTCTTCATGTCTCGGTCTGCTCTCCACGTGGGGGTCGTGCGCTGGTCGCTCATGCTCGTCCTGCCGTGTCGCTGCGGGGTACGAAGCCCGCGCCGGCGGGTTCGGGTTGCGGGGCCGCCTGCCCGGCGAGGAGCTGGTCGGTGTACTCGGCGAGCTCGGCCGCCAGCCGGGCGCGGATGCGACGCCGCCGCCAGATCGTCAGCGCCACGAGCGCGGCGACGACGAGGATCACGGCGAGCCCGGTCCATGGCACCGCCCACGCGGTCAGCGGCGCGCTCACCGCGGCGGGCAGGGGATCGTCGGCCGCGCTGCCGCCGGCCGGCGCCGCCGTGAGCGTGAGCTCGGCGGTGAGCAGCAGCAGCGGCGGCACCCCGGGCAGCTCGGCGGTCACGTGCGTGGTGGCGCCGGGCACGAGGTTCTCGATCTCGTCGAGCACGACCGTGCCCAGGTCGATCCCGAACGGGCCGGTCAGCCGCGCCTCCGGGATCACGTCGACGCGGGTGTTCCCCACGTTCACGACGTCGAACCCCGCGTACGCGGTGCCGGGGGCGAACGGCACCCACGAGGCGTCGAAGCCACCGGTCGCGCCGGTGATGCCCATGCCCGGCGAGAGCGGGCCGTCCACGCGCAGGTAGATGCGCGCCCCCACGCGGTCCTCGCGCCGCACGGTCTGCCCCTCCCCCGCGCCCTCGGTCACGTAGCCGGCGACGATACCGGCGGCGTGGTCGCCCGGGGCCGCGTCGTGCGGCACGGTGATGGTGAAGGGCAGGTCGGCGCGCGTGCCCGGCTCGAGGGTGATCGAGGTGCCCACCGCGATGGCGCACGCGGCCTCCGCGGCGTCGTTCGTGTCGTCACACGCGGCGGGAGCGCCGTCGACCGACGTCCACGCGCCCAGGTCGGTGGAGGCGATGTCGGCGCCGACGAGCGTGAAGGCGCCCGAGGCGTAGTCGGCGGTCGCGTCGGCGCCGTAGACCCGCACGGTCACGGGGGCGCTGCCGCGGTTGGTGACGGCCACCCAGTCCTCGATCACGCTGCCGGGCGCGACCTCGTACTCGAAGGACGTGCGCCCGTCGGGGCCGTCGGGCGTCGAGGGCTGCACGCCCCACGCGAGTGCGCCGTCGGCCGCCGACGCGGGGCCGGTGGCGGGAACGGCGAGCAGCGCCGCCAGGAGCGCGGCGCCGAGGAGCCCGATCACGGGCGTTCGCTTCGTCATGTGCTGTGTTCTCGTGGGCCGGGCAGGGTCCCGGCGTGATGGGCGGGTGATCGCCCGCCCGAGATCCGGTGTGGTGCGCGCCGGATCTCGGGCGGGCGTGCGTCGGCGGATGCCGACGCGGATGACGTCAGATGAGCGTCAGGGTGAGGGTGGAGGTGTAGTCGCCGCCCGGGGTGCCTGCGGGCACCTTGAGCGTGAGCCCGGCCTTCACCTCGGTCGTCACGTTCGCGTCGGCCGATGCGTCGCCCGAGGCGAACTGCTTCGGCTGGGAGAGACCGCCGTTGGCGCCGGGAGCGACCGTGGCGCCGGCCGTGCCCGCACCGGAGACCTTCTCGGGCTGCCAACCGAGGTGGGTCGCCGCGATCGGGTCGCCGCCGCCGTTCTTCGCGAACGGCGAGGCGCTGCCGGTGAGGCTCCAATCCTCTCCATCCGGGTCACGACGGTCATCGTTCACATGCACGTTGCCGAGCTCGCCCGTCGCGGTCCAGTCCTGGCCGGGCTGGCGCGTCGTCTCGCCGGTAAGGGTGACCTTCGAAGCCGCCGGGTCAAGCTGGATCGTCAGGCCCGAGGGCTCAGAAGGCGCTTCCTCGTCGGGCACGCTGACCTCCAACTCCGGCTTCTCGTCGTCCGCCGGGGTAACCGCGCTGGTCGGATCCGCCGAGGACTCCGCATAAACGTCGGCGTCGGCCGGGACGAAACGCGCACCGAACCCATACTCCGTGGCCGGAGCCAGCCCGGTCACGTCGTACGTGGCGCTGCCGCCCACGACATTCACCAGGGCGCCGTCGATATCGACGTCGTTCTGGGTGAACTGCACCTGCCCGGCCGCGTCTGCCGGCGTCACGCTCGCGGTGAGCTTCACCGAGGTGGCCGAGGTCGCCGCCGCGGTGACGGTCGTCTCGGTCGGGGTCGGGTCCTCCACGGAGCCGCCGGCGACCGCCCAGGTGGTGGCGGAGGTCTTGACGAGCGTCGCCGCGAAGTACTTGTCGGTTGCCGTGAGCGGCGAGTTCGGCGAGAGGAACGGCGCCTTCTCGCAGGTGACCAGGATCTTGAAGGTGCCACCGTCCGGGATCGCCGGCCACGAGAGGCGGGTGGCGAGCTGCTGAGAAGTGGTGCTGTGCCCCGTGATGTTCATGGGAGCGTCGAAGCCGGTCGAGCGAGTGGCAACGAGGCCGTACACTGGCTGCCCCTCGACGTACAGCACCGTGCGCGAGGACTTGATCAGTTCCGGCTCGGGGCATCCGACTTCGGTGGTCAGCGCCTCGAAGCCGGGGACGGCGGTCGCCGACCCGGAGGTGGGGCTGACGGTGAGAGGGCCGAGGTAGTTCGGGTCGTCGGGATCGCCGGTGGCCGCATGTGCAGGTGCGGCGGCGAGCGACCCAGTGGCGGCGGCGAGCACGACGGCGGCGAATGCCGCGATCCGGCGCGTTCGGCGCCCGGGGGCGGGTGCGGTGGTCATGGAGTGTCCTTTACATCGGGTTTGCACGGGTGAGCCCGGGTACTTGTACCGTGCCCGTTCGGCGAGTAAGCTTTTCGGGTTGGACCCCCGCGTTTCGCGGGGCCCTTCCTGTCGCCCCCCGCGAGTGTCTTTTCCAGGGACCGCGGGGGGCGCTCTTGTCCTCGGAGGGAGGGCGGGGTGGGACGCCGCCGGCACGCGACGCCCCACCCCGCTCTCTCAGGGTTCAGCTGAACGACGAGTACGAGCGGTAGCCCGCGATCTTGCCGATCACGTCACCGCTGCCGCTGGTGGGCAGGGCGCTGAAGCCGTACTGCGTGATCACGCCGTTGAGGTTGCCGATCCACTCCGGCGCGGCGTCGAACGGGTCGACCGTGTTGGTGGCGGCACCGAGGTCGGCGGCACCGCGCAGGAAGCGCTGCAGCTGCTCGTCGGCGGCGACTCCCACACTGGTGAGCCGGTCGGTCGGCGCAACGAAGTACACCAGGCGCTTGAGCGCGTTGGTGAACGCCGGGTTCTGCGCGTAGACGCCGCCGGCGACCTGAGTCGCCGGCGTGTTGCCGACCTGGCCGAGGACCGCACCGTGCAGGCGGTCGGGCGCGACGAAGTTCGTCTGCGCGACCCACTGCGCGATCGAGAACGGCACGATGGCGCGCGCCGGCAGCTCCGCGAGGACCGTGCCGTCGTGCTCCTGCACGGGCTCGCCGTTGTAGCTGTCCGCCACGTGAGCACCGAACGCACCCGACGAGCTGCCCGTGATCACCGTCGCGAAGTACTGCCGCGTGCCCGAGTTCGCCTGCGGCTGGAACGGCACGATCTGCGCCGACGAGGCGGCGGAGCCGACCGTGTAGGAGGCGCCACCCGACGCCGCGGCGTAGACCGTGAACGTGCCCGTGGTGCCGGCGGTGTTGACGCCGTAGATATTCTTCAGCGTCAGCTTCAGGCGGTCCGTGCCCGGCCACACCTCGTTCACGCTCGCACCGAGGTCGATGTTCTCGGGCAGGGCGGTGGCGCTGGCGTGCTTCGCCCAGCTGACCGCGTCCTGGCCGATCGGGATGTACGCCAGGTCACTCGGCGTGGTCGACGTGTAGCCGCTCGAGGAACGGGCGATGTCCACCTGGCCGGTGATGTCCGTGCCCCGCCAGGCCACGCCGGTGTCCGAGGCGCGCACGGCACGGAGCCCGTCGGTCGACCCGTTGGGCCGGTCGAAGAGCGGGCCGCCCGCGCGCGTCTGGATGTCGTCGTACGTCGCCCCGGTGCTGGGGTTGGTCGCGTTGTACGAGCCGAACACCTTGACGCCGTCGCGGACCGCCGCGTCGCTCAGACCGTTCGCGACATCCTGGATGGTGTCGCTGCCGGCCGCCACGAGGGCACGGTAGGTCGGGGTGCCGCTCGGCTCGGCCGAGGCGACGCCCGGGGTGACGAGCACGAGGCTCGCCGCGGCGAGGACGGCGAGGACGGCGAGGACCGCACCCGCCTTCTTCTTCAAGAGGGTCATGATGACCTTTCTGTTCGAAACGGGACCCGCTCGGTCGGGAGGGCCTTCCTGCTGCCGATCCGGCGGCTGTGTCCTTCCAGGGCACCGCCGGTCCGGCCCTCTCCCTCGGGCCGCAGCCCTCGGGGGAAGTCTGTGTGATGGTTCATCCCGTCTCCCGCCGTCTCAGGAGGAAGGGAGCGGCCGCGCCCGCGGCCAGGCTCGCGAGCAGCGCGCCGCCGACCCCGGCAGGGGCCGCGGCCGCGGGCGTCACCGCGGCGTCGGCCGCGTCGAGCGTCGTGCGCGAGACCTGCGTCTCGGGCGCGTCGCCCGCGGGATCCCCAGCGCCCGCCGCTCCCGCGCCGGGACCGGAGGCGGGTACGCCCGCCGCCGCCTGCTCGTCGGGACCGACGCCCCCCGGCGCATCGTCGCTCGGCGCGACGTAGTCGCGGATGCGCTGCGCCGCTTCGAGCGCCTGCGCCCGCAACTCGTCGCTGAGCGGGGCGTAGCCGGCGGGCAGCTGCCCCGGGCTCTCGCCCGGCACCTGGCCGTCGGTGACCGCGTACTCGATGAGGTCGGCGTAGTCGGCGCGCGCGTCCGCGTCGCTCGCGGTGAGGTTCACCGCGGCGTACGAGACGAGCGTGAGCGGATACGCGTCGTCGGGAAGGGCTGCCACATCCGCCCAGGACGCACCGCCCTGGTCACGCTGGGCACCGACCGCGGCCGTCAGCGCTGCCTCGGTCGGCCCGGCGAACACGCCGGGGCGGTTCGGCAGCTGCAGCCGCGCGGTGGGGAGCACGAACTGCTCCGCGGCCGGCGTGTCGGTGAGCCCGAGGATCCGCACGTTCGGCGGCCAGTCGCGCCCCACGGCCTTCCACGCGCCGTTCCCGCTGCCCGTCCAGGCGTTCGGATCCCACGAGGGCCGCTGCACGTCGGCGCGGAACACCCGCCGTGCCACGTTCTCGAGGTTCGTCGCGTACGGGTTGTACGCCACCGAGTCGAAGCGGCTCGGCACGCCGTTCCTCAGGATGCCGGGAGCGAGATGCTCGTCGGCGCGGGGGATGGTGTCGATGGGGGTGTCGGCGAGGCTGAGCGGCGCGCCGTTCGCGTCGGTGAAGCCCACCGCCCGCTGCGCGGGCTGCCCGTCGGGGCCGGTCACGAAACGCAACTCGGTGTCGCCCGGGTTGCGGCCCCAGGGCACCTCCTCGTACTGCGGCACGTGCGCGCCGGGGTGCCCCTTCGGCAGGTAGTACGGGTTGATCGTCATGCCGAGGTTGTTCCCATCGCCCGGCAGCACATTGTCGGGCTCACCGGCGAGGAACGCGCGCGCCTTCTCATCGGCCTGCAGGTACTCCCACAGCAGCCGGTAGCCATCCGAGCCCGTCGGGCCCGCGACGACGACATCGGCCATTCTGAGGTTCACGGTGTTGGTGCCGATCTGCGGGTTGAGGTCGCGGAACTCGGGATCGTACGTGACATCGACCGGGTTCCGCGCGTTCAGGTGGCTGCGACGGTCGGAGTCGGCGAGGCTGCCACTCTGGAATGGGACGGCGTTCTGATAGCTCTGCGTCAGCAGCTTGGCGAGGAGGCGTGGCGTGAGCCGGAGGTCGGTGATCGGCCCTGCCGCGCCGATGTACTGGAACGACACGGTGATGCCGGAGACGGCCACGGGAGCGTAGGCGAGGTCGGTGCCCTCGAGCATCTCGGCGCCGCCCTCGCCGAGCTCCTCCGGCACGACGCCCCGCGCCGTGTAGGCAAGGCCGAGGCGCCCCTGCGCGAGCTGCGCGCGACTCTGGGCATCGGCATTCGCCGTGAAATTGAACGCCGGCCCCCCGCTCGCGCACAGCGCGCTCTGCCACGAGCCCATCGCATGCACGAGCATCTCCGAACCGCCGACGAGCCGGGCGCTCCCGCCACCGCAGGCCGTGAGCGGGGCCTCGACGTCGAGCGGCACCACGATGCGGTTGTCCCAGTAGTCGTGTTCCAGGCTCGTCGGCGCGCCGCGCTGAATGCCCTTCTGTCCGTACTCGACTCGCGGGTTGTTCTCGACCGCCTGTTCCCCGCCATAGACCGTGCCACGCGGCACGATCACGAGGCTGCAGCGGCGAGCCTCCCCGTCCTCGGCAGGCGCGCCGCAGCCCAGCCAGGGGGCCTGCGCGGTCGACTGCACCTCGAAGGCGAACGAGGTGGATCCGTCGGCCTTGACCGGGACGGCGAGGAGCTCGTTCGTCGTCGATGAGTTGAGGATCTCGCCCATCGACGCGGCTCCGTCGGGAACCCAGTTGGGGTAGACGTAGTCGTCGCCCTGGACGGACCGGAACGGGATGAGGTGCTGCGGCGTGTCACGGTAGCCCGCGACTGTCGTGTCGTTGATGTTGTTCTCGGGGATGGCGTGCGCACCCCACTGGCAGGTCTCGCGGAAGTCGTCGGCGCGCGGGTCACCCCAGCACTGCATCACTTGAAGGAAACTCTGCTGATGCGCCGAGTACCAGCCATCGCCGCCGATGCCCGGCATCCACTGCCCACCGACCGTGCCACCCGGCATGCCCGAGACCTCGATGCGCACGGCCTCGTCGCGTACCCCGGCGGTCTTCGACACCGTCACCTGGAGATCCTTGAAGTCGTCGTAGTGGGGGTTGCGGTCGAGGCCCTTCTGCTCACTCAGCCAGGTGTGCTCGCGTTCGGGCTGCAGCACTTGGATGGACGGGTCGTTGCCCTGACCGTTCCACGCGACCGTCACGGCTGATCCCGCGCCGGCCGCGACCGCGGGTGCGGCGTCGACGACCCCCACGCCGGCGAACACCACGCCGAGCGCCGCGAAGGCGGCGAGCGAGCGCCCCATGACCCGTCGGCGGTCGGCGATGCGCCGCGTGCGGAGAAGGCGGTCGAGGTTGCGCGTCACGGATGCTTCCCTGTCAGCTCAGGCGGCTCGGCGAGCCGCGGGTCGGGGTGGGCAGGAGGGTCTGGCGACGGCGCTTGCCGAGCAGCGGGGGCGCGACCGCGGCGAGCACAAGCCCGGCGCCGCCGACGAGCGTCGCGAGGGCCGGAAGGAACCCGGGCTGCGAGAGGGGAAGGTCCTGCGGGCTGCCGGCCACGACGATCGGCCCCGTCGCCCCCTCGATTCCGACCGCCTCCGCATCGGCCACGCCGGCGTCCTGCTCGCCAGCGGCACCCGCGCCGCCATCCTGCGATGCGGCACCGGAGCCGCCGCCGCCCTGCGCGCCACTCTGCGCGCCGCCTGTGACGTCCGTCGCCGTGTCCTGCGCGCCGCCGGTGCCACCCGAGCACTGCACGGGCCCCTGCTTGTCGCACTCCTGCGGGTACGGGGCGTTCTTCGCGAGCGCGTTGCCGTTCGGGTCGTTCGGGTCGAGGGTCGGGTTGTTGCAGTCGGCCACCGAGAAGCCCGTCTGGGCGGGGTCGCCGCCCGGGACCTTCTGCAGCTGTCGCTGCGCCCCCAGCACGAGGTTCACGGGCAGCGGCGAGTACCCGAGCACGTCTGCCGACTGCTGCCCCTCGCAGAGGAAGTAGGAGCCGAAGGCACCCAGCGTGAGCCCCTTGTTCTCGGTGAAGTTCTGTTCCAGCGCGGTGGGCAGGATGATGTAGCTGTACGAGCTGAGCGGGTACGTGCGAGGATCGCCGTTCGTGTAGACGTCGCGCAGATCCTGCGTCAGGTAGTCCGGCGAGGACTGATCCTCGTTGATGTGCGCCTGCAGCAGAGCGACGGCCACGTTCCCCGCCGTCGGCTCGGTGTAGTAGCCGGCGTTGTTGAGCAGCTTTGCGACGGGGAACCCGGAGTTGAGCGCGTAGCTGTACTCGACGAAGGTGATGGAACCGACCGCGTAGCTCTGCGCCACGTACCCCGAGACGCCCTCCGAGCCCTTCTTCGAGATGAAACCGCTGCCCGGCACGACGGGATAGTTGCTGGTGACGCCGCAGTGCCCGTTGATCAGCGGCCGGTTCACCTTGCCGCAGTACGCGTCCCACAGCGCCGTGTGCTCCTGCCGCAGCCAGATCGACACCTGTGCGGTCGCACCGGATCCATCGGAGCGCACGACGGGAACGATGGGGATGTCAGGCAGGGCGAGCTGCGGGTTGTCCGCCACGATCTGCGGGTCGTTCCAGCGTGTGATCACGCCCGTGAAGATCTTCGCGACGGTGTCGCCCGACAGGCGCAGGTTGGTGACGCGCTTGCCGCCGATCTGCAGGTTGTACATGAACGCCGTGCCGCCGGCCACGATCGGCATGTAGGCGAACTGGCGCGCCGGGCGCTGGTCGGCCTCGTTGGAGTTGGCGATGCCGTAGGGGATCTCGCTGACGCCGAAGTCCTTGATTCCCTGGGCGAAGTCACTGCGCCCCTGCGTCGACCCTCCGCCTGAGTACTCGATCTTCCAGCCGTTGTTCGCCCACACGTTGCGGATCCAGGCGGCCAGCGCGTTCTCCGACCAGGTGGAGCCAGAACCGGTGATCGGCACGTAGACGGACCCCACCGCCTGCGCGGGCGTGACTGTACCAAGCACGCCCATCACGATCAGCACCATGCCCAGAACCGCCGACGTGACGCGGAACGGCGACCGACGAGCGCTCATCGCCTTCCTCCTTCTCGGTCGATGCCGTCGCCGTGATCCGGGGCAGGATCGATGCCAGGGGGCGCGCCCACCTTCGCTGCCGCGAGGGCGAAGTCGCCGCGCTCGACGAACCGCCGGGCATCGCGCTCGCTGGCGCGGCGTGCACGGGCCAGCTGGCGTGACGAGAGCACTCCGGCGCCCTTGCCTCCGATGATGCGGGCGAGGGCGAAGAGCACGAACACCATGACCATCAGCACGGCGGCTGCGCCGAACCCTCGGGCGATCTGCGTCTCCTCGGGGCTCTTCACCAGGGTGAACGTGGCGAACGGCAGCGTGACCATCGCCCCCTCGAACGGGTTGAGGTTGAAGAAGGTCGTCCAGCCGGCCGTCAGCAGCACCGGGCTGGTCTCGCCGATGCCGCGGGCCGTGCCCAGCACGATCGCCGTCATGAGGCCCGACTTGCTGGTGGGCAGCACCACGTGCCACACCGTGCGCCAGTGGCTCGCGCCCGTGGCGAACGACGCCTCCTTCAGCGTCTGCGGCACCAGGCGCAGCACCACGTCGGCCGAGCGGATGATGATCGGCAGGATCATGATCGTCACCGCCAGCGCCGCCGCGAAGCCCGACTGCGGCAGCCCGAACAGCAGGATGTAGGTGGCGTAGATGAACAGGCCGCACACGATCGAGGGCAGCGCCGTCATCGCCTCGGACACCGTGCGCACGATCCGCGTGAAGAACGAGGGGAACTCCGCCATCATCACGGCCGTGAGCAGGCCCAGCGGGATGGCGACGGCGAGCGCGATGGAGATGACGATGAGCGTGCCGATGGCGGCGTGCGCCATGCCGCCCACCGTCACGGGGTCGAGAGGCCCGGCGAGCGAGAGGTCCTCGACCCAGAAGTTCGGCTGCAGGTAGGCCTCGGCCCCGCGGATGAGCGTGAACACCACGACGATCGCCAGCGCGAGCAGCAACAGCAGCGCCGTGGTGTGGATGACCACGGCCATCACGCGGTCGCGGATCGTGACCTTGTCGTCGTCGAAGCTGATCAGCACGACGAAGAACACCAGGAACAGCGCGTACGCGACCAGGACGAACGGCAGCGGACCCTGGAACGGCACCAGATGGGAGAAGAGCGTGCCGGTCGCGGTGAGCGCGGCGGCCAGCGCGCCCACGATGCGCAGCACGTCCTCGCGGCGGATGGTGGAGAGCTCGCGCCGCGTCTCGGGCCGGCTCACGTGGAGCCGCCCGTCGCGCCCCGGCACGTGCGTGCGCGTCACCCGGCCCGGGAGCGTGGCCCGGCGCCGCACCGGGTCGGTGATGATCTCTGTCGTGGTCATGTCGATGGCCTCAGCTCGATGCCCCGGAGCGGGAGCGGCTGACGATGAAGCCGGCGATGAAGTTCACGGCCATCGTGATGAGGAAGAGCACGAGGCCGGCCGCCATCAGGCCCGACAGCTCGAGGGCCGAGGCCTCGCCGTAGCGCAGCGCGATGAGGGCGCTGATGGAGTTCGTGCCGGCAGAAAGCACGTGCCAGTTGATGACGAAGATCGGCGAGATCACGATGTACACGGCGATCGTCTCGCCCAGCGCCCGGCCGAGGCCGAGCATCGTGCCGCCGATGATGCCGCCCAGCCCGTACGGGTAGACCACGTTGCGGATCATGCCCCACTTGCTCGAGCCGAGCGCGAGCGCCCCCTCGCGCTCACCCAGCGGCGCCTGCGCGAACACCTCGCGCATGATCGACGCGGCGATCGGGGCGACCATGAGCGCCACCACCAGGCCAGCCAGGAACGCCGACGCGGTGAACACGGTGGGCGTGGCGAGCGGGTCGCTCGGGTCGAACTGCGACACCGCGAAGATCGGGATCCAGCCCAGGTAGGTGCTGAGCCACTCGGCGACCGGGATGAGCTGCTCCTGCAGCCAGTACGCGCCCCAGAGCCCGTACACGATGCTGGGGATGGCGGCCATGAGGTCGACGATGTTCGTCAGCAGCCGCTTGAGCCCGTCTGGCGCGTACTCGGAGATGTAGGTGGCGACGCCCAGGGCCAGCGGCAGGGCGACGCTGATCGCGATGAGCGCGATCACCACCGTGCCGAACAGCACCGCCGCGATGCCGAAGCGGCCGCTCGCGGGCTCCCAGTCCTGCTCCGTGAGGAACTCGGGGCCGGCGACGCCGAAGGCCTCCGCCCCACGGATCGCGAGGAACAGGCCCACGAGCGTCATGATCACGAGAACGATCACGCCGCCCGAGTGCGAGCCGACCCGGAACAGGTTGTCCGAGAGCCCGCGCACGGCGCGGAGGCTTCGCGGCCTGTCCTCCGCCGGGGAGGAATCGGGACGAGCAGCAAGCGCCTCGTCCGTCGTCTGGGGGGTTGTCACGGGACACAAGCATGTCCGGCTCTGCCGGGCTGCAGAAGGGGTAGTTCCCCGAACAGTCAAGGGCGAACTGAGGTCGACTCAGTGAATATTCAGGTAGGGGGTAAGGACCGCGTTTCGGCGGACATACCGCGGTTTCTGGGGGCCGTTGGTGGGTTGCGGTGGTCGCTTCATCTCCGGCGCTTCGCGCCTCCGTTCAGCAACCGGATGGCGCGCCCCGCACAGCCCATCGGTTGCTGAACGAAGCGGCCGCAGGCCGCGAAGATGAAGCGACCACCGCAGCCCGCGTCCGCCGGTGCGCCCCGCCTCACTCCCCGGGCGTGTACAGCCCGAGGTCGCGGCAGAACTCCTCCGCCGGGGCCGCGGAGTCGTCACGGGGGAACGCGAGCAGCGAGAGGTCGGCCCGGCGGCACAGCACGAGCTCGGGCGCCGCGTCGCGCGCGGTGCCGTCGACCAGGCCCTGCTCCCACAGGTTCTCGCACATCGACAGCGCGTACACCTCGCGGTCGCCCACCGGCTCGGCGCCGTCGCGCACGCCCGTGGCGTACGGCGACGACAGGTCGGCCTCGGGGTAGCACTCCACCCAGCGGTCCTGCACCTCCTGCGGCGCGAGCACGATCGCGGCGGCCAGACCCAGCGTGAGCACGCCGGCGCCGGCCGCGCCGGCGATCGCCAGGCGGCGGCGCCGGCGGCGGCGCCTGGCGATGTGGCCCTGCAGCCACTCGGCCATGGCGGCGCGGCGCTCGGGACTCAGACGCGGCTGATCGCTCATCGTCATCCCCCGAATCGTTGCCCGACGCGCTTGCGCACGCGGTTCAGTCGTTTGCCCACCGACGCGACGGAGATGCCCAGTCGCCGCGCGGCCTCGTCGTAGCTGAGGCCCTCGACGATGACCGCCTGGTACGCCTGCTGGTCGAGCGCCGGCATCGCCGAGATCTCCTCTTCGACCCTCTCGAGCAGCTCGCGATCCTCGATGCGCTGCCGCTGCCGGGTCTCCAGCATGGTAACCGCGCGATCGTCCAGTCCCTCGAAGGCGGGCCGCCGCCGCAGAGATCGCAGCCGGTTCGCCGCGTGGTTGCGGCACGTCACGAGCAGCCAGGAGAGCGCCGATCCGTTCGCCAGCCGCACGTGCCTGGCCTTGTCCCACGCTGTGGCGAACACCTGCTGCGCCACCTGCTGCGCCTCGTCCTCGTCGCCGAGCTCCTCGAGGGCGGCGACGAACACGTCTTCGATATAGCGGTGATAGAGCACGGCGAAGGCCCGGTCGTCGTCGCGGGCGGCGGCGTCGAGCAGCTCGCGGTCGCTGCGCTCGCGCCACGGCCCGCGCCCGCTCCACTCGCCCATCACGCGCCGAGTGTAGCCATGCCCGCGGAACACCCGGCGCCGCTGTGCGGAAACTCGATTTCCTTACCTTCGACACCCGATGTTCGCCGCATCGACACGTCGCACCACAGGCCGACGCCCAAGATTCACCCCCTCGTTGCCCGGGCTGGGGTGGGGATCGGTTGACTGTGGCCCATGAACAGCCTCTCGCTCTCGTCCCTCGGCGCCACGACCGGCATCCTCGCCGCCCTCGCGCTCGCGCCCACCGCCGCCACGGCGGCCTCGCCCGCCGACGCACAGTCGTGCTGGGTCAACGTCGACACCGGCGAGTCCGCGTGCTTCGACGCCTCCCTCGACCCCATCGCCCAGATCGAGGCCGACACCGGCTCGACCGTCGTGGCCGTGCCGACCGGATCGGTGAGCGTCGCGTCCGCGCGCTCGGCCGCCGCGGCCGTGGCCGACGATGAGACGTATCTGCTGGCGACGGCGTGGGACGAGGTCGGCTACACGGGAGCGAGCGTCAGCTACTTCACGACCCTGCCTCAGGTCTGCGACGGCTATACGCACGGGTTCTCGACTTTGCACGACTGGGATCAGCGCTTCGAGTCGCTGCGCTCCTACAACGGATGTGTGAGCTACGTCTACGACGCGATCAACTTCTCCGGTACGGAGTTCGGGCCGATCTCCGCTTCCGCAGACCTCGGCGCGTTCAAGGACCGTGCTCGGTCGCTCTGGCTTGAGTAGGCCGTTCACCCACGCCAATGCTCACCACGCGTCGCCCGTCATGAGGAGGGTGACCCCTGCGATTCGCGCCTGAAGGACGGCGTCGTTCGCTGGCACCACCGTGGTGGTACTGCACCCGCCGGGCTGCCCGACCATCTGTCCGTGGGTCTGTGAGTAGCTCCAGCACGAGACGCGCACAGACGCCCCGCCGTTGTCGGGCAGCCCGCTCCACGTCCACGTTCCCGTCGCCTCGTCGTAGGCGAGCTCGGCGAGCGTGAAGTCGAGCGACGGCTCGGGCGCGGCGAACGCCGTCCATTCTCCGCAGCGCGCCTCGCTGCCCCACGGCGTGCAGGCGCGCAGCTCGTACGCCGCGGGCTGCCCGAACGATCCGCCCAGCAGCTCGCGCGGCACCGCCGATCCGGTGAACGCCACCGCGTCGCCCGCCCCGGGCGCCCGCAGCTGGTAGAAGCCGGCGAACGCGGCCGGCGCCGCCACGTACTCGTAGCGCGTGCCGATCCACGCCATCGCGCCGCCGTCGTGCGCCACGGCGGCCGGCAGCGGATCGGCGTGCACGGTGACGGCCTCGCTCGCCACGCACTCGTCGGCCGTGTAGCCCCACACGATGAGGCGGTAGCCGCCGTCGGGCGGCGCCGCTCCCCCGAACGCCGCCGCGAGCGCCGCGCCCGCGTCGAGCACCTCGCCCCCGGTGGGCGCCGTGACCGCGCCGCCGTCCGCGCGGCACGATCCGGGGCTCTCGCCGGGGCGCAGCCGCTGCGCGAAGTAGCCCCGCACGGGCGCGCCGGCGGTGAACGGCGACCACTCCACCATCACCGCGCCGGCGGCGGGGTCGGTGAAGGCGCGGACCGATCCGGGGCGCAGCGGGGCCGGGGGTGCGTCGGGTTCCGGGGCGGCGGGGTCGGGCGCGGGCGGCTCGGGCTCCGGGGCGTCGGGCTGGGGGCCTTGCGCGGCGTCGGGCTGCGGCGGCGCGTCCGGGACCGTCGGCGCGTTCGGGCCCGGCCGCTGTGGCTGCAGCACCGGGGCGATGGGATCGGCGGAGCCTGCGGCGGGCGGAGGCTGCTCCTCTCGGGGAGGATCGGCCGGTTCGCCGATCCCGCCGTGCCACGGCACTGCCGCCGCGCCGGGCTCCGCCACGTTCCACACCTCGCCCGTCGCGGGCGCGTTGAGCACCACGGCGGCACCGTTCACGCGGAACACCAGCTCCGCCGACGCCGCGGCCTCCGCGCGATCGAGCGCCGTCACGCGCGGCGCGTCGTCACCGCACCACGACAGCGCGGCGCCCGACCATGCGGCGTGTACGCAGTCCCCCACCCGCACGGGGCGCGCCGGGCCGGGGTCGGGGGCGGCGGTTGCGCCGGGGACTGGGTCTGCGGTCGCGTCAGGGATCGCTGCCACGCGGCCGTCGCGCACGGCCAGCAGGCGCCGATCCGTCGCGACGAGGACGTCCGCGGGCGGGGCGTCCGCCGTCACCACGGCCGCGGATCGCTCGAGCGCGAGGTCGCCGCCCCACGAGCTCAGGTCGACCGCGCCGGCCGCGGTATGCAGCCGGCCCGAGCGCGGGTCCAGCGCCGCCCATCCGCCCGCCGTCGCCGCGACCTGCACGGGCCGCGTGGCCGATCCGCGGAACGGCGCGAACTCGCCAAGCTGCTCGATCCCGCCCGGCGTGAGGCGGTACGCGCGGCCTTCGCGCGGCGACACCACGACGACGCCGCCCGATCCGTCGGGCGCCATGCCGGCGCCGACCCCGAACCGCCGCAGCGGTGGCGCGTCGGCGTCGAAGGCACCGAGCTCGTCGGCGGGCACGCGCCACAGGCTGCCGGACCGCGGATCGAGCAGGGCGACCGAGGCGGGATCGGGCGCGTCGGGCGCGGGGTCAGGTGCGGGGAGGATCTCGATCTGCGTCGCGGGGCCGGGCAACCCGGCGGCGTCGCCGAGCGCGACGCTGGCGGGGTCGAGGGAAGCGAGGGCGGCATGCTCGCGATCGACGACGAGCACGGTGCCCGCGGCTTGCGCCACGTCGAGTGCGGCGGCCGCCACGGGCAGCACGGCGTCGAACTCGCCGACGGCCACGTTCACGCGCCCCACCCCGCCGGCGCCGGTGCTGGCCCACACGAGCGTCTCGCCGCCGCCCACCCGCCCGGCACCGGTGGGGTCCCCGGCGACGAGCGCCAGCCCCGCCACGACCCCCGCGACCGCGAGCCCCCCGACGAGCGCGTGGCGGGTGCGGCGGGGGGCGGGGGTGGTGTGGGTTGCGGCAGTGGGGCGGGTTGCGGCGGCGGTTGCGCGCTCGGGTTGCGGCGGGAGGGCGCGCGGCATCGGCGACGCGGCGGCGTCCGCTGCCGCGCGGTCGCCGTTCGTCCAGATCGAGCCGGGCATGCTCTCTCCACAGTGGGTCTGGTCGCATCGCCCGCGCTGCACGGGCCACGACGCGGGTCACTGTACCGGCCCCAGACGAACACCCGGTGACGCACGGGTGTCCACCCGCCCGCGCGCGTGATCGACGATCCGTGCTCGCCGCCCGAGGGCACGCGACTCCGCCGTCACACGATCGCGTCGAGCGCCTGCGGCAGCGCGGTGATCCCGTCGCCGGCGAGGAAGTGACCGGCGCCGGGGACGATCCGCGCCGACGTGCCGAGCATCCGGGCCAGCCGATCCGTGTGCCCGGTGGGCACGTAGGCGTCGGCGTCGGAGCGGAGCACGGTGAGCGATCCGATGCGCTCGGGCAGGCCCTCCACGTCGACGCCGCCGCCGATGAAGCCGTCGAGCTCGGGCAGCGCGGGCAGTCGATCCGCGAACCCGGCGACGAGCACGAGTGCGTCCAGGCGCCACGGCCCCGCGAGCGACGCGAGGTGCCGCAGCACGGTGAGGCAGCCGAGGCTATGGGCGACCACGATCGAGCCCGGTCCCGGTGTGCCGATCGCCTGGGCGGCGGCCGCGGCCCAGCGGTCCGGATCCGGGCACCCGGGGTCCGCGAGCGCGGGAACCCGTGCGGGGATGCCCGCCTCGCGCAGCCGCCGGGCAAGCCAGCCGAACCAGTGGTCCTCGGGAGTGGCGCCGTAACCGTGGAAGATCACGGCCCGCCGCGGAGTTGTCGCTGTCATGTCGCGGGAGCGTAGGGCTTCACGCCAGCGAGAAGGTCAAGTCGAAGCGATGCGCATGCTGATCGGCGAGCTCGCCGAGCGCGCCGGGGTGTCGGCCCGGGCGCTACGGCACTACGAGGATCGCGAGCTGCTGGTGCCGGATCGCGACGTCAACGGATACCGTCTCTATTCCGAGGCGGACGTCGTGCGTGTGCGCCAGATCAAGACGATGATCGACGCCGGGCTGCCGACGGCGACCATTCGCCGCTACCTCGACTGCGCGAGGACGGGC
The DNA here is from genome assembly GCF_053588335.1 of Microbacterium sp. NPDC003461. Classification (NCBI taxonomy): domain Bacteria; kingdom Bacillati; phylum Actinomycetota; class Actinomycetes; order Micrococcales; family Microbacteriaceae; genus Microbacterium; species Microbacterium sp. NPDC003461. The sequence continues at coordinate 52,172 of NZ_JBSFPT010000010.1, forward strand.
GACCACGGCATGTCGCTCGAGATGTGCCCCGACCTGCGCGCCGAGCTCGACGCGATCGCCGCACGCCTCGACGCACAGCAAACGGCGCTCGCGCGCACCCGCACGCGCCTGTGCGCCCTTGTGACGGCGGGCTGAGCGGGGCGGTTGGTGCTCCGTTGGTCGCTGGACGGTTCGGTTGCTGAACGGAGCGCCGAAGCGCCGGAGATGAAGCGACCACCGCAACTCCTCCTGCATGCGCTCGGGGGTGTCGGTTCGTCCACACCCGCCGTTTCCACCGGCTTATCCACAGAACGGCCGTTTCTGGTCCTGGCCGGGGCTTCCGCGGGTTCCGGTGTCGGTGGTCGGTGAGACGATGCGGGTATGACATTCCTCAGCGATTTCCAGGACCGGGCAGGCGCAGTCGCGTCATTGCCGCCGGTGGATGTCGCTGTGGTGGCGGCCCTTCCAGACGAGGACGTGCTCGCCCTGCTGACCGTCGCGACCGACCTGGCCAAGACCGCCGAACGCGTCCGAGCGGTCGCCGCGGGAGTCGTATCGGCGCGCTCGTCACGGGCGGCGGGGCACAAGGGTCTGGCGCAGGGTCGGGGGCATCGCAACGCGGTCGCTCTCGTGCAGGAGCTGTCCGGAAGCACCCGCGGCGACGCCGCCCGACAAGTACGCGTCGGTCAGTCGCTGGTGGAATCTGCGCTGGGCGGGAACGGCGCGGGCGCCGAACCGGCTACGGCACCGGAGGGCCTCGACCCCGCCGCTGCGGCCGAGCAGAGCGTCCCGCCGGCGGTGCCGTGGCATGACCCGGTGGATCAGGCGCTGCTGAGCGGGGTGGTCACGGCGGCGCAGATGGACGCGATCCTCCGCGGCCTCGGCCACCCACCCACCGGCTCCTCGTCGCAGGATTCGTCGCCGGCCAGCGCGGATGCCGCAGTGGAGGCGTGGCGGCTCGCGGCCGAGCAGCTGGTCGCCGTCGCGGCCGAGTGCACGGTCGAGGATCTCGCCACCGCGGCACGGGTGTTGCGGGACCGGTTGGATCCGGAAGGTGCCGAGGCGCGGTTCCTGGCCCGGTTCGAGGCACGCGCGTTCCGGATGTGGACGGACGCGGACGGCGTCCAGCACGCGAAGATCGTGTTCGACGACGAGGGTGCGGCGTGGATGCGGACCGTGATCGACGCGGCCCTGCGGCCCCGCCGCGGCGGTCCCCGGTTCGTCGACCCCGACGAGGCCGCGAAAGCGCAACAGCTCACCGACGACCCGCGGACGAACGACCAGCTCACCTACGACCTCATCCTCGGGGTGCTGCGCGCCGGCGCCGTCGCCGACGCCGAAACGGTGTTCGGTGCCCGCCAGCCCGGCGTCCGCGTCGTCACCATCGACCCCACCCGCAACGCCGCCGGCGGCGCCGGCAGCGGGGGCGACGCTCCCAGCGGGGTCGGCAGCGACGGTCCCGTCCAGCCCGGTCCCGGCCGGCCCGGTCCCGGCCGGCCCGGCCCCGGGTACACCGAGGACGGCGGCCACCCGCTCCCCGCCCCGGCGGTCGAGCAGGCCATCTGCACCACCGGGCACACCCCGGTCACCGTCGACGTGCACGGGAACCCCCTCGACGTCGGGCGGGAACAGCGACTGTTCACCCCGAAACAGCGCATCGCCCTCGCCATCCGCGACGGCGGCTGCTGATGGCGCGGATGCGGCATGCCCGCCTCCTACTGCGAAGCCCACCACATCGACACCTGGGCCACCCACGGTGGACGCACCGACATCGACCGCGGCATCCTCCTGTGCAGGTTCCACCACATGAACCTCCACCACCACCGCTACCGCATCACCCGCGACCGCCACGGCCCCTTCCTGCTCCACCCACCCGACAGCAGCGAACCCACCGAACTCCCCACCCGCTCCCCCCTCCGCTGGGCCTTGGGGCCGCCGCCACGCGCCGCCTGACCCCGCCCCGGGGATCGCGCGCATGAGCCACCCCGGGCCCAGCGGACCGGACCGAGCCGTCCCCCGCTCCTACAGAAACCGCGCGGCACACTCGACCGGTCGCTGAACAGAACCGCCCAGCAGCCGATCGGCCGCCGAACGAGCCGCACACCCCCACCGGCTGACGAACGAAGCCGCGCACGTCCCGGTCTGTCGCCGAACGGATCCGCGCACCACCTAATCGGCTGCCGAACGAGCCGCGCACAACCCAATCGGCTGCCGAACGGATCCTCGCACCACCCCCATCGGTTGCTGAGCGGAGGCGCGAAGCGCCGTAGATGAAGCGACCACCGCGACCCGCCCGACACCGACAACCCTCTGGCAAGCCACCACCGCACCGCTCGATACCGTGGACACATGCAGGTCTGCCTCGCCTCCACGTCGCCCGCCCGCCTCATGCTCATGCGCCAGGTCGGCATCGAGCCGCGCCTCGAGGCGCCCGGCGTGGACGAGGAGGCCGAGATCGCCGCCATCGAGGCCGCCGAGGGGCGCACGCTCCCGCCCGCCGAGCACGTGCTCGTCCTCGCCCGCCTCAAGGCGCAGGACGTCGCGACGCGCCTCGCCCGCGAGGCCTTCGACGGCATCGTCATCGGCGGCGACTCCATGTTCGAGCTCGACGGGGTCGTCTACGGCAAGCCGTACACCGCCGAGAACGCCACCGCCCGCTGGCGCGAGATGCGCGGCCGCACGGGCGTGCTGCACTCCGGCCACAGCGTCATCCGCGTCGCCCCCGGCACCGAGCCGCGCGAGGTGCACAACGTCGCCGAGGCGTCCGTCTCGTTCGCGGCCGACGTGGACGACGCCGAGATCGCGACCTACGTCGCCACCGGCGAGCCGCTGCACGTCGCCGGCGCCTTCACCGTCGACAGCCTGGGCGGCGCGTTCATCGAGCGCGTCGAGGGCGACCCCTCCACGGTCATCGGCATGTCGCTCTCCACGATCCGCCGCCTGGTCCGCGACCTCGGCATCACGTGGACCGACCTCTGGAACCGCACGTCGTAGACATCACGACACGAATCCCGAGCTTTGTTGTCGGGGGCGCTCAAAGGAGCGGGGGCGGCCGTTACTAGGCTGAAATCCATGTCCGTCCCCCGTGCGCTCAGCAAGGTCCTCATCGCCAACCGCGGCGAGATCGCCGTCCGCATCATCCGGGCAGCCCGCGACGCCGGGCTCGGGTCCGTCGCCGTGTACGCCGACCAGGACCGCGACGCCCTCCACGCCAAGCTCGCGGACGAGGCCTACGCGCTGGGTGGCGAGACGAGCGCCGACACCTACCTGAAGATCGACAAGATCCTCGCCGTCGCCCGCCGATCCGGCGCCGACGCCGTGCACCCCGGCTACGGATTCCTCGCCGAGAACGCCGAGTTCGCGCGCGCCGTCATCGGCGCAGGGCTCGTCTGGATCGGTCCCTCGCCCGAGGCCATCGAGGCCCTCGGCGACAAGGTCACCGCGCGCCACGTGGCCGAGAAGGTCGGCGCGCCCCTCGCCCCCGGCACCCCCGGACCCGTCGACACCGCCGACGAGGTCGTCGCCTTCGCCGAGCAGGTCGGGCTGCCGATCGCGATCAAGGCCGCGTACGGCGGCGGCGGCCGTGGCCTCAAGGTCGCCCGCACGCTCGAGGAGATCCCCGAGCTGTTCGAGTCGGCCACCCGCGAGGCGATCGCCGCCTTCGGCCGGGGCGAGTGCTTCGTCGAGAAGTACCTCGACAAGCCGCGCCACGTCGAGACCCAGTGCCTCGCCGACGCGGAGGGCAACGTCGTCGTCATCTCCACGCGCGACTGCTCGCTGCAGCGCCGCCACCAGAAGCTCGTCGAGGAGGCGCCCGCGCCCTTCCTCACCGACGAGCAGAACCGCATCCTCTACGACGCCTCCAAGGCGATCCTGCGCGAGGTCGGCTACACCGGCGCCGGCACGTGCGAGTTCCTCATCGGCGCCGACGGCACCATCTCGTTCCTCGAGGTCAACACGCGCCTCCAGGTCGAGCACCCCGTCTCCGAGGAGGTCACCGGGATCGACCTCGTCCGCGAGCAGTTCCGGATCGCGGCGGGCGGCACGATCGACTACGACGACCCCGCGCCGCAGGGCCACTCGATCGAGTTCCGCATCAACGGCGAGGACCCGGGCCGCGGATTCCTGCCCCAGCCCGGCCCGATCCACGTCTTCAAGACCTTCGGCGGCCCCGGCATCCGCCTCGACTCGGGTGTCACGGCCGGCGACAGCGTGAGCGGCGCCTTCGACTCGCTGCTCGCGAAGATCATCGTCACGGGCAAGGACCGCGCCGAGGCTCTCGAGCGCTCCCGCCGCGCCCTCGACGAGTTCGAGGTCGCCGGACTCCCCACGGTGCTGCCCTTCCACCGCAAGGTCGTTCGCGAGCCCGCCTTCACGGCGGAGGACGGATCGTTCGGCGTCTACACGCGCTGGATCGAGACCGAGTTCGACAACGACATTCCCGCATGGGACGGCGAGCTCGAGCCGCCCGCCGCGCCCGAGCCGCGCCACACCGTGGTCGTCGAGGTCGCGGGCAAGCGCCTCGAGGTGAGCCTGCCGGATCGGATCACCGCGTCGGTCGCGTCCGCCGGCCGCCCGGCCGCCGCTCCCCCGTCGCGCCGTTCGCACAGCGGCGGAGCGGTCTCGACCGGCGCCTCGGGCGACACGCTGAAGTCGCCGATGCAGGCGACGGTCGTCAAGGTCGCCGTCGAGGAGGGCCAGGAGGTCGTCAAGGGCGACCTGGTGGTCGTGCTCGAGGCGATGAAGATGGAGCAGCCGCTGCAGGCGCACAAGGACGGCGTCATCGCCGCCGTCGACGCCACCCCGGGCACCACGGTCCCCGCCGGCCACCAGCTGCTGCAGATCGTCTGACGTTCCGCGCGCCCTCGGCCTCGACTCCGCTTCGCTCCGCTCGGCCCGTCTCCGCTCCGGCGCTATCGCGCCTCCGGTCGACGAGCGAGAGTTGCGGAGGTCGCTTCATCTGCGCTCGCTTCGCTCGCTCCGTTCAGCAACCGTGGGCTTCATCCGACCGGTTGCTGAACGGAGCGCGCGGAGGCGCGGAGATGAAGCGACCACCGCAACCGCTTGTCGACGGCGCGTTGACACGCTCCGCGTGATCAACGCTCAAGGTCGAGCGCCGTGGGTCGGTATCGAGAAGATCGACACTCGGCCCGCTCGCACCACCCCTGCGGCACTCCCCAGGGTCTCGGGTCAGATCCCGAGGTCCGTGGCCACCTCTTCGAGGGATCGTGTGCGCGCCTCGCCCCGGCGAATCGCTTCGGCCTCGGCGCGCAGGGTGTACGCGTACTCGATCTCATCGAGGTGGTCGGTCACGGCCTCGCGCACGTAGTAGGCCGCTGGATGCCCCGTGGATGCGGCGAGTGCATCGAGCCGGGCCTTGATGTCGTCCGGCAGGCGCACGCTGAGAACGCTCGTAGACATGTTTGCATGTGTCGCACACGAGGGCGGAATCATCATGGACGGCGGCTGCCTCCCCGCCGTCGGCCACTGACCCCCGGCGCAACTCGAGCCGGCGTTCAGCGCGAGCTGTCCGCGGTGTCGGCGAACCGGAACGTGACATCCGCCTCCGGATCGACACCGACGATGATGCCGCGGTAGAACGCCTCCGACTGCTCCCTCAGAACCTGCAGGTTCTCCTCGATGTAGTCCGCCTTGACGTCGTCGCTGAGGACGGCCGTGACCATCTCCAGCTGGTCGATCTCGGGCGTGATCCAGCTGAGCACGCCGTTGCTCTCCGTCACCAGCTCGAAGCTCGCATCATCGTGCCCGATGAAGACGAAGTCGGGGATGGTGACGACATACCCTCCAGCGCCCTGGGGCTCGACTCTCACCTCGTCGCCGTCCACCCCCAGCTTCGCCGTGAAGGCGTACTGCATGAAGGACGCGCGTTCGCTGCCTGGGATGTCGATGCCGAGGAAGGTGCTGCTGTCGCGTCTCTGACTGATGCCCTGAACCGCCAGGCTCAGCAACGCGACCTGCTGCTGGCGGGTCACCGCCGTGATGACCTCGGTGCTGCGCTCATCGGTGTCGTTCCCGAAGAACATCGAGCTCCGCATGCCGCTCAAGACTCCCGCCACGCTGAAGCCTCCGACGACGGCCAATGCGATCCCGATGACGGCGATCGGCCACAGCAGGAACCGCCCCGCCCTTCGCATGCCGGAACCAGGCCTCAGGCGCGGCCGCGGAGGTCGACGCCGTGCATCGCGCGGGCCGCGTCGGTGATCGAGGTCGTCAGCGACGGGTACGCGGCGAAGACGCGGCCCAGCTGATCCACCGTCAGGCGGCGCTCGACCGCGATCGCGATCGGGAAGATCAGCTCGCTCGCCTTGGGGGCGACGACGACGCCGCCGATGATCGTGCCCGATGCCTCGCGCGCGAACAGCTTCACGAAGCCGTCCTTCACGCCCATCATCTTGGCGCGCGCGTTGGCCTCGAGCGGCAGCTTGTAGACGGCCGCGCCCTCCTCCTGCGTCCAGCCGACCGTCGCGATCTCGGGGCTCGTGAAGATGTTCGACGCGATCCGGCGCTCCGAGAACGGGATGACCGCATCGCCCATCGCGTGGAACACCGCGGTGCGGCCGAGCATGCCGGCGACCGAGGCCAGCGGCACGAGGTTCGTGCAGTCGCCCACCGCGTAGATGTTCGGCACCGACGTGCGCCCCACCTTGTTGACCATGATGTGACCGGAGTCGGCCAGCTGCACGCCCGCCGTCTCGAGCCCCAGATCCTTCGTGTTCGGCACCGCGCCGACCGCCATGAGGCAGTGCGAGCCCTCGACGGTGGATCCGTCGGAGAGCGTCACGACCACGCCGTCGCCCGTGTTCACGACCTTCTCGGCGCGCGACTTGGCGAGCAGCTTCATGCCGGCGCGGCGGAACACCTTCTCGAGCACCTTCGCGGCGTCGGGGTCCTCGCCCGGCAGCACCTGCTCGCGGCTGGAGACGAGGGTCACCTGCGAGCCGAGGTTCATGTACGCCGACGCGAACTCGGCCCCCGTCACGCCCGATCCGACGACGATGAGATGCTCGGGCACCGACTCGAGGTCGTACAGCTGCTTCCACGTGAGGATGCGGTCCCCGTCCGGCTTGGCGCCCGGCAGCTCGCGCGGCGAGGCGCCCACCGAGATGACGAACGTGTCGGCCTCGATCCGGTCGAAGTCGGTGCCCTTCGGCCCCGTCGACACGACGACGGCCTCGTCGCCCTCGAGCCGGCCGTGGCCCGAGATGACCTTGACGCCCGCCTCGAGCAGCTGCTCGCGGATGTCCTCGGACTGCTGCCCGGCCAGCGCGAGGATGCGCTTGTTCACGGCGAGCAGGTTGATGGCGACCTCGGGCTTGAGGGGCTTGCCGTTCTCGCCCTTGGCGTAGAACTGCACGCCCAGGTCGCCCGCGTCGCCGATCGAGCGCGCGGCGTCGGCCGTGGCGATGAGCGTCTTCGAGGGCACCACGTCGGTGAGGATCGCGGATCCGCCCACGCCGGTGCTCTCGATGAGCGTCACCTCGGCGCCGAGCTGCGCGCCCGCGATCGCCGCCTCGTAGCCGCCCGGTCCGCCGCCGATGATCGCGATCCGCTGCTTGCGCTCGAAGTCGAAGGTCATGCGGCCCATTCTTCCCTATCCGCCGCGGGGGCATCCCCGACTCTCCCGACCGCGAACCCGCCCTCGATCCGCGAGCCCGCCCTCGATCCGGCGCGGGTTCGCGGATCGGGCGCGGGTTCGGCGACACCGGCGGCGTCAGCCCGGGCCGGTCTATCCTCGTGTGATGACGCATCCCCTCGATCCCCCGGCCGACCCGTTCGTGGTCGCGCGCCGGGCAGCGGACGACATCGCACGCCTCACGGGCGTGGAGCGGCACGACATCGCCGTCACCCTCGGCAGCGGCTGGGGCAAGGCCGCCGACCTCATCGGCGAGACCGTCGCGACGGTCCCGGCCACCGAGGTCACCGGGTTCTCGCGCCCCGCGCTGGAGGGCCACGTCGGCACCCTGCGCTCGGTGCGCACGGCGTCGGGCCGGCATGTGCTCGTCATCGGCGCGCGCACCCACTACTACGAGGGCCACGGCGTGCGGCGTGTGGTGCACAGCGTGCGCACGGCCGCCGCGGCCGGCGCGACGACGATGGTGCTCACCAACGGCGCCGGCGGCATCCGCGAGACGTGGACGCCCGGCCAGCCCGTGCTCATCAGCGACCACCTCAACCTCACCGCCGACACCCCGCTCGAGGGCGCGACGTTCATCGACATGACGGATCTGTACTCCGCGCGCCTGCGGGCCGTCGCGCGCGAAGTGGATCCGTCGCTCGACGAGGGCGTGTACTGCCAGTTCCGCGGGCCGCAGTACGAGACCCCGGCGGAGGTGCGGATGGCGAGGGCGATCGGCGGCGACATCGTGGGCATGTCCACGGCGCTCGAGGCGATCGCGGCGCGCCAGGCCGGCATGGAGGTGCTGGGCTTCTCGCTCATCACCAACCTCGCCGCCGGCATCTCGCCCACCCCACTCAGCCACGAGGAGGTCATCGAGGCCGGCCGCGAGGCGGAGGGGCGGATCTCGCGCCTGCTGGCGGATGTGATCGGACGGATCGCGTCGTGACGGCGGTCGATCGGGCGCGCGCCTGGGTGGCGCAGGATCCGGACGCGGTGACCCGCGCCGAGCTCGAGGCGCTCATCGCGGCGGCCGAGGGCGGTGACGCCGACGCCGCGAACGACCTCGAGGCGCGGTTCGCGGGCCGGCTGCAGTTCGGCACGGCCGGGCTGCGGGGCGCGCTCGGCGCCGGGCCCCTGCGCATGAACCGGGTGCTCGTGTCGCAGGCCGCCGCCGGATTCGCCGCGTACCTGCGCGAGCGCATCCCGGATCGCGCGCCGGTCGTGGTCGTCGGCTACGACGGGCGCCGCAACTCCGACGTGTTCGCGCGCGACTCGGCCGAGCTGTTCGCGGGCGCGGGCCTGCGGGCCGTGCTGCTGCCGCGGCTGCTGCCCACGCCCGTGCTGGCGTTCGCGCTGCGGCACCTCGGCGCCGACGCGGGCGTCATGGTCACCGCCAGCCACAACCCACCCGACGACAACGGCTACAAGGTGTACCTCGGCGGCGACGACGCCGGATCGCAGATCGTCTCCCCCGCCGACGGCGAGATCGCCGCACACATCCAGCGCGTCGCCGACACCGCCCGCGTCGGCGAGCTGCCGCGGGGCGAGTTCGAGACGGCGCCGGAGGATGTCGTCGACGCGTACGTCGCCGCGACGGCGGCCGTCGCCCCCGCGCCGCATGCCGCTGCCGGCATGAACTGGGCGTACACGGCGATGCACGGCGTCGGCTGGCATACCTTCGCGCGCGTGCTCGACGCGGCCGGCTACCCGCGGCCGGCCCTCACGGCCGCGCAGATCGATCCGGACGGCACGTTCCCGACCGTGTCGTTCCCCAACCCCGAGGAGCCGGGGGCCATGGATCTGGCCTACGAGACGGCGACCGCCGCCGGGGCGGAGTTCGTGCTCGCGCACGATCCGGATGCGGATCGGCTGGCCGTGGCGATCCCGGACGGCGACGGCTGGCGGCGACTCACGGGCAACGAGATCGGCCTGTTGCTCGGCCTGCGCGCGGCCCGCGCGGCCCAGGGCACGCCGGGGGCGACGCTCGCGTGCTCGCTCGTGTCGTCGCCCGGGCTGAGCGCGATCGCCGAGCGCTACGGCCTCGGCTTCCGCGAGACCCTCACGGGCTTCAAGTGGATCTCGCGCGCGCCCGGGCTCGTGTTCGGGTACGAGGAGGCGCTGGGCTACCTCGTCAACCCCGAGACGGTGCGTGACAAGGACGGCGTCTCGGCCGCCGTGGCCGTGCTGGGCCTGGCCGCCGAGGCGCGCGGCCGCGGCGCGACGATCGCCGATCTGCTCGACGAGCTCACGGCCGAGATCGGCGTCTACCGCGACGGCCAGGTGTCGATCCGCGTCGACGACGTGGCGGTCATCGGGCGGATCATGGCCGCGCTGCGCGCCGATCCGCCCGCCACCTTCGGCGAGCGCGCCGTCACGCGCGCCGACGACCTCGCGGCGGGCGCGCCCGGCCTGCCCTCGGGCGACGTGCTGCGCTACGCGCTCGACGACGGCTCGCGCGTCATCGTGCGCCCGAGCGGCACGGAGCCCAAGCTCAAGGTCTACCTCGACGTCCGCGGCGCGGACACGCCCGACGCCGCCGCCCGCCTCGCCGCCCTCGACGCCGCGGTCCGGGAGCTGCTCGCCGAGTTGTCCTGACCCTCCTCCGCCGACCCCGCGCTCCTTCGCCGAACCCGCGCTCCATCCGGGGCGGGTTCGCTGATCGAGCGCGGGTTCGCGGGGCCGGAGGAGGGCGCGGCTGCTCGTCCACAGGCGGCCGGAGCGAGCGGCGCGGGAGAACCGGCTGTGGAGAGGCGGCCCGGCGGCGGCGCGTCGGGCAGGGTCTGGGCATGGGCCAGAACCTCACCGTGTACAGCCGCACGGATCTCGAGCACGCCGGGGCCAGCGATCACGCGATCCGCCAAGCCGTGTCGGCGGAGCGCCTCCACCGGATCCGGCCCGGCGCCTACGTCGACGCGGCCGACTGGACCGCGGCCCCGATCGAACAGCGCCAGCGCGCCGCCGCGGCGACCGCCCTCCGCGCCAGCCGCGGACCGCTCGTGCTCGCGGGCATCACCGCCGCGGCCGTGCACGGGCTCCCGCTGTTCCGCCTGCGGGACGAACGCGTCCACGTGCTCTGCCACGCCGACCGCGTCGCCGCGAAGAACCCCTTCGTCATGCGCCACGAGGTGCCGTTCACGGACGACGATCTGACGCTGGTAGACGGCATGCCCGTCACATCGCTCGACCGCACGGTCTGCGACGTCATCCGCTCGATCCCGCTAGAGGCCGGCGTCGCCCTCGCCGACGCCGCGCTCGCGATGGCGCCCGACGGCGCGGACGAACTCCGCGCGCGATTGGTGCGGCGCATCGCCTGCCTTCCCGGGGCGCGCGGCATCCGGCGGGCACGGGAGGTCGCGGCCTTCGCCGATCCGCGATCCGGTTCTCCCCTCGAGAGCGCAAGCCGGTGGTTCCTCCACGTTCTCGGCTTCCGGAACGTCCGGATCCAAGAGCCCTTCCCCGGCCCGAACGGCGCGGATTACCTGCTCGATTTCCGCTTCCGACGCGGGATCGGCGAGGTGGACGGCGCGACGAAGTATCGCGATCCGGCCTTCCTCGCGGGGCGCACTCCGCAACAGGCTCTCATCGACGAGAAGCGCCGCGAGGACTGGATCCGGGGGCGCACCCAGGAGCCTTTCGCCCGGTGGATGGATCGCGACATGCCGAACGCCCGCGCGCTCGGCGCGCACCTGGCCTCCTTCGGCATCCGCCCCTGACGCCGAACCCGCGCTCGATCGCCGAACCCGCCCCGGATCCGGCGCGGGTTCGCGGATCGAGGGCGGGTTCGCGGATCGAGGGCGGGTTCGCGCAAAGAGGGCGCCGTCGCCAGCGTGGGGCGGCCGGTAGCGTGGGGGCGTGCAGCGGAACATCGTGGTGACGGCGGCCGACGGGCTGCACGCGCGCCCCGCCGCGCAGCTCGCCCAGCTCGCGCGGCAGCTGCCCGGCACGCTGCACCTGCTGATCGGGGGCCGCGTGGTCAACGCCGCCAGCGTGCTCGCGGTAATGGACCTCGAGCTCTCCCCCGGCACCCCGGTCACCCTCGAGGCCGATGGCCCCGCCGCTGAGGCGGCCCTGGATGCCGCCACCGCGATCCTCGCGCCCCCGCACTGACGCCGAACCCGCGCTCGTTCGCCGAGCCCGCCCCGGATCCGGCGCGGGTTCGCGGATCGAGGGCGGGTTCGCGGAGGAACCGGGCCCAACCCTGCCCGGGCCCAACCCCGCTCAGCCGTCGATGACGGCGGCGAGCTCGTCGAGGAAGGATGACAGGTCGGTGCCGCGGCGGATGAGGCGCTGCGCGCTCTCGGGCTCGCCGAACACCTCGACGAACTGCTCGAACACCGTCTGGAACGCCGCGCGGTCGCTCTCGCTGAACGCCACGAGCGCCACGACGTTCACGCGCCCGTCACCCCACGCGATCGGCTGATCCGCGATCCCCAGCGCGATCGCCGTGCGCCTCGCCGTCATGCGCAGCGCGTGCGGCACCGCGAGCGTCTCGGTGAACGCCGTCGACGACAGCCGCTCGCGCTCGATCGTGCTCTCCACATACTCCTCGCCCACCACGCCCTGCGCCACGAGCATCGCGCCGAGGCGCCGGATCACGCCCTCCTCGCCGCCGGCCGCGTCGATCCCGCGCACGAACGCGCCGGGCGCGAAGTAGCGCGCCAGCTCCGCGCGCAGCCGGCCGAGCCGCCGGGCCCGCCGCACGCGCGCCGCGGCGGCCGTGACGCGCTCGACGTCGACGTCGGTGAGGAACGGCTGGATCCGCACGATCCGCTCCGACGGCACGGGCGGATCGATCGTCGTGAGCACAAGATCCGTGCCCATCCCGTCCCAGTCGACGTCCACGCGCGTCTCGACGTTCGTCACCTCGATCGAGCGGCCCAGCGAGCGGACGACGCTCGAGCGCAGCAGCTCGTGCAGCTCGTAGTAGCCGGGGCACACGATCGTCGCGGTGAGCGTCGTCTCGGCGCGGCGGCTGCGCTCCAGCCGCCCGCCCACGTGCATCGCGATGTAGGCGATCTCGTCGTCCCGGATCGGCACCCCGAGCGTCTCGGACAGCTCGCCGGCGATCGAGACGGCCACGTCGAAGATCATCGGATACGCCGACTTCAGCGTGCGCGTGAGCGGGTTGCGCGACCACGCCTGCTCGCGCGCGCGGTGCACGAGGTTCTGCACGTGCAGGGCGAGTCGCTGCACGAAGTCGTCGTGCGCGATGTCGACGAGGTAGTCCTCGGCCGCACGCGTCACCGCCGCCGAGACGGCCGCCGCAATCTGCGGATCCGGGCGCGCCCCGCCCGGCTCGCCCGGCGCCCCCGGCACCACGATGCGGGTGAGCACGAGCGCGGCCAGGTGCAGCCGGTCGCCCCGCCCCAGCTCCACGCCGAAGTGCGTGCGGGCGAGCTCGCCGATCGCGTCGGCGACCCGCTCGCGGGTGGGGTCGGCCTCGCCGTGCGCGGCCTCGAGGGCGTGCCCCTGCGCCACGCGGTCGGCGGCGATCGCCCCGTGCAGCACGACGTCGGAGGCGGCGAACTCGTTCACGAAGAACCCGAGCCGCCCGAGCTCTGCGACGAGATCGGCCTTGAACGCCCCGAGCGCGCCGGACGGGATCGCGAGGGCGTCGGCCGCGCGGCGCAGGGACGCCAGGTCGAACGCGCCGTCGTCCATCTCGTCGTGCACGAGGCGGCTCACGAAGCGGCGCCTGGCCAGCTCCGTTCCCGTCAGCCACAGGCGCGAGCCCTGCCGCTCGAGCGCGAGCCCCGACCCCGCGGCCCCCGCACCGGGCCCGCCCAGCAGCGCGCGCACGCGCCCCAGGTCGGCCTCGAGCGTGGCCGAGCTCACGTGCAGGCGGTCGGCGGTGTCGAACACGTCGATGCCCTCGTCGGCGTCGAGCAGCGCGCGCACGATCGCGTGCAGCCGCTGCCGCGGGGTGCCCGGCTCGGCGTCGGCGTGCAGCGCGGCGGCGGCGCCCGGCAGAGCGCGGTAGCCGGCGGGACCCGACTCGATGGCGTCGCCGCCGGGCACGCGCGCGTTCACCGCGGTGACGTACGAGCGCACGCTGCGCGGCGTGACGCCGAGCTGGTCGGCCAGCGTCGCCGCGGTCATCCAGTCGCCGCGGCGCAGCAGGATGCCGAGCATCCGATCCTGCCGTCGCCTGGTCATGTGCGCCTCTCTCGTCCCCTCGTTCAGTCAATCACGCGGCGCCGCGGGCCGATCCTCCGCGCCGAGCCGATCTTCCGCACGGGGGGAAAGAACGCTGGTTGCTCCGCCCCCTCGCGCCCGCGCAGGATCGATCGGAAGGGAAAGTTGGAGATCGATGAGGATCCTTGTGGTGTGCGGCGCCGGCGCGTCCAGCACGTTCGTCGCCCTTCGCATCCGTCGCGCCGCCCAGGCCGCGGGACTCGAGCTCGCCGCGTTCGCCGGCACGGAGCTCTCGCTGCCGATCGACCTCGACTCCGCCGACGTCGTGCTGCTCGGCCCGCACCTGCATCGCTCGCTCGATGACGTGCGCGCCCTCGCCGCCCCGCGCGGCGTGGCCGTCGGCGTCCTCCCGGACGACGTGTTCACCGACCTCGACGGCGCCCGCGCGCTCGCGCTGGCCCGCGCCGTCGCCGATCAGGGCGCCGACCCGGCGTCCGCCTGACGAAGGGATGCCCATGAGCACCATCTCCCGCACCGTCCGCATCGCCGCCTCTCACGGCCTGCACGCGCGCCCCGCGAAGCTGTTCGCGCAGGCCGCCAAGGACTCCGGCGTCGAGGTCACGATCGCCAAGGGCGACGGCAAGCCCGTCAACGCCGCCAGCATCCTCGGCGTCATCGCTCTGGGCGCCAACACGGGCGACGAGGTCACCCTCGAGGCCACGGGCGAGGGCGCGGAGGCCGCGCTCGACCGCCTCGTCGAGCTGCTCGAGACCGACCAGGACGCCGAGTGACCGCCATGACCGACATCCGCGGCGTCGGCATCGGCCAGGGCGTGGCCCACGGCCCGATCGCGCGCATGGCGCCGCGGCTCGACGCGCCGAGCGACGCGCGCAGCACGCGCACGCCGGACGAGGAGAAGGCCGCGGCCGCGCAGGCCGTGGCCGCCGTGGCGGCCGAGCTGAACGCCCGCGGCGAGCGCGCCGGCGGCGCCGCGCAGGAGGTGCTCGAGGCGCAGGCCATGATGGCCGAGGACCCCACGCTCGAGGAGCAGGTGGGCGCGCTCATCGACGAGGGCCACACGGCCGAGTACGCCGTGCACACGGCGTTCGCGCGCTTCGCCCAGACCCTGCAGGAGATGGGCGGCTACCTCGGCGAGCGCGCCGCCGATCTCGCCGACGTGTCGCAGCGCGTCATCGCGCAGCTGCGTGGCGTGCCCGCGCCGGGCGTGCCCGAGCTCGACCACCCCTTCGTGCTCGTGGCCGACGACCTCGCCCCCGCCGACACGGCGCTGCTCGACCTCGACAAGGTGCTCGCCGTCGTCACGACCGAGGGCGGCCCCACCTCGCACACCGCGATCCTCGCCGGCGACAAGGGCATCACGGCCGTCGTCGGCACGGGCGAGCACCCCGGGCTCGTCGACGGCGCCACGGTGCTCGTCGACGCCGCCGCCGGCCTCGTCGTGCTCGATCCCACCGACGCCCAGCGCGCCGAGGCCGACGAGCGCACGGCCCAGCGCCTCGCCGCCGCGGCCGCGCCCGTCACCCCCGGCGAGCTCGCCGACGGCACGGCGATCCCGCTGCTGGCCAACCTCGGCAACCCCGATGCGGCGGCCGATGCGGTCGAGCTGGGCGCCGAGGGCGTCGGCCTGTTCCGCACGGAGTTCCTCTTCCTCAGCGCCGACGAGGCGCCCACGGTCGAGGCCCAGCGCGCCTCGTACGAGAAGCTGCTCGCGGCGTTCCCGGGCCAGAAGGTCGTCGTGCGCGTGCTCGACGCCGGCGCCGACAAGCCGCTGAAGTTCCTCACCGACGGCGACGAGCAGAACCCGGCGCTCGGCCTGCGGGGCCTGCGCAGCCTGCGCGCGCACGAGCAGATCCTGCGCGACCAGCTCACCGCCCTCGCCCAGGCCGACGCGGCGACCGACGCGGACCTGTGGGTCATGGCGCCCATGGTCTCGAACGTCGAGGAGGCGGCGTACTTCACCGCCCTCGCGCACGAGCACGGCCTCAAGACCGCCGGCGTCATGGTCGAGGTGCCCGCCGCGGCGCTGCTGGCCGACGCGATCCTGCAGCAGACGGACTTCGGATCCATCGGCACGAACGACCTCGTGCAGTACACGATGGCCGCCGACCGCCTGCTCGGCACGGTGTCGTCCTTCCAGGACCCGTGGCACCCCGCCGTGCTGCGGCTCATCGCCGAGGTCGGCGCCGCGGGCGCCCGCCACGGCAAGCCGGTCGGCATCTGCGGCCAGGCCGCCGCGGACCCGCTGCTCGCGGTCGTGCTCGTGGGCCTCGGCGCCACGACGCTGTCGATGTCGCCGCGCTCCCTCGTCGACGTGCGCGCCGAGCTGAAGCGCCACACGCTCGACGACGCCCGCCGCATCGCGGAGGCCGCGCTGTCCACCACCGACGCCGACGCCGCCCGCCAGGCCGCGCGCGCCGCCGTCTCCTGATCGTCTCCTCCCCTACCCGAAACCCACACACCAGAAAGACGAGTCACCAATGACTGACACAGCAGCTCCGGCGAAGTCGCCGGGCGCCGTTCGCGTGGGCGTGCAGAAGTTCGGCACGTTCCTCTCGGGCATGATCATGCCGAACATCGCGGCCTTCATCGCCTGGGGTCTCCTCACCGCCCTCTTCATCGACACCGGCTGGCTGGGCAACACCGGCCCCGTCGAGGCCTGGCGCTGGGCCGACTCCGCCATGCTGGGCGGCGGCACCACGCCCGACGGCACCGAGTGGCTGGGCCTCGTCAGCCCGATCATCACCTACCTCCTGCCGCTGCTCATCGCCTTCACCGGCGGCAACGTCGTCTACGGCCACCGCGGCGGCGTCGTGGGCGCGATCGCGGCCTTCGGCGTCATCGTGGGCGCGGCCGGCACGGTCATGTTCCTCGGCGCCATGATCGCCGGCCCGCTGGCCGCGTGGATCCTGAAGCAGGTCGAGAAGCTCTGGGCCGGCAAGGTCAAGGCCGGCTTCGAGATGCTCGTCGACAACTTCTCGGCCGGCTTCGTCGGGTTCTTCACGGCGCTCGCGGCGTTCTTCTGGCTCGCGCCCGTCATGAAGTGGCTGACCGACCTGCTCGGCGCAGCCGTGGGCTGGCTCGTCGACACCGGACTCATCCCGCTCGCGAGCATCATCGTCGAGCCCGCGAAGGTGCTGTTCCTGAACAACGCCATCAACCACGGTGTGTTCACCCCGATCGGCACCCAGCAGGTCGAGGCCACCGGCCGCAGCCTGCTGTTCCTCGTCGAGGCGAACCCCGGCCCCGGCGCCGGTCTGCTGCTCGCGATCGCCGTGTTCGGCGTCGGCGCGGCGCGCGCGACCGCTCCCGGTGCGTGGATCATCCAGTTCCTCGGCGGCATCCACGAGGTCTACTTCCCCTACGTGCTCGCCAAGCCGATCCTGCTCCTCGGCCTCGTCGCCGGTGGTGCCACGGGCGTGCTGACGAACGTGATCTTCCAGTCGGGCCTCGTCGCCCCCGCCTCGCCGGGATCGATCTTCGCCGTGCTCATCCAGACGGCCCCCGGCAGCCACATCGGCGTCATCCTCTCGGTCGTCCTGTCGGCCGGCGTCACGTTCCTCGTGAGCATGATGTTCCTGCTCGGCAGCCGCAAGCGCGACCTCGCCGCCGAGGCCGCCGGCTCGGACGGCTTCGCGTCGGCCATCGCGCAGACCGAGGCCAACAAGGGCCGCAAGTCGAGCGTGCTCGGTGGCCTCGCCGCCGGCGGCGCCACCACCGCCACGAAGACGATCGAGAAGGTCGTGTTCGCGTGCGACGCGGGCATGGGATCGTCGGCCATGGGCGCCAGCGTGCTGCGCAACAAGTTCAAGGCCGCCGGCATCCAGGGCGTCACCGTCACCAACAAGGCGATCGCGTCGCTCGACGGCACGGCCGACCTCGTCGTCACCCAGCAGCAGCTGACCGATCGCGCCAAGCAGCGCGAGCAGTCGGCCCTGCACGTCTCGGTCGACAACTTCATGAACTCGCCGCGCTACGACGAGATCACGCGGATGCTGGTCGAGCAGCAGCAGGGCGGCGCCCCCCTCGCGGCCGTCGAGGCGGAGACGCCTGCGGCGACGGCCGCCGACGTGCTCTCGGTCGAGCGCGTGCGCATCCACTCCGGCTCGGCCACCCGCGAGGAGGCCCTGCGCGAGGCCGCCGACATGCTGGAGGCCGCCGGCGCCGTCACGCCCGCGTACTACGACGCCATGCTCGCCCGCGAGCGCACGGTGTCGACGTTCATGGGCAACGAGCTGGCGATCCCGCACGGCACCAACGACGCCAAGTCGGCCGTGCTCGGCTCGGCGCTGACCGTCGTGCGCTACGACGGCGGCGTCGACTGGGACGGCGACACGGCGACCTTCGTCGTGGGCATCGCCGGCAAGGGCGACGAGCACCTCGCGCTGCTGTCGAACGTCGCGACGCTGTTCTCGGACGAGGAGCAGATCGCGAAGCTCAAGGCCGCATCGACCCCGCAGGAGCTGTACGCGCTGCTCCAGACGGTGAACGAGGGCTGATCGCATGAAGGCTGTGCACTTCGGCGCGGGCAACATCGGCCGCGGCTTCGTGGGGCTGCTGCTCCACCAGGGCGGGTACGAGCTCGTGTTCTCGGACGTGGCGGCGCCGCTCGTCGACGCCATCAACGCCGCGGACGCGTACACCGTGCACGAGGTGGGCGAGGGCGGCCGCGACCACGTGGTCACCGGGTTCCGCGCAATCGACAGCGCGCAGGATCCGGACGCCGTGGCGGCGGAGGTGGCGGCGGCGGACGTCGCCACCACCGCCGTGGGGCCCACCGTGCTGCGCTTCATCGCGCCGCACCTCGTGGCGGGGCTGCGGCGGCGCGATGCCGCCGCGGCGCCGCTGCAGGTGATGGCGTGCGAGAACGCGATCGGCGCCACCGACACCCTGCGCGCCGAGATGGCGGCGGTCGCCGGCGACGAGTGGGACGAGCTGGCCCCGCGCGCGGTGTTCGCGAACACCGCCGTGGACCGGATCGTCCCCGGTCAGCCGGAGGGCGCCGGGATCGACGTGACGGTCGAGCCGTTCTACGAGTGGGCGATCGAGCGCGCGCCGTTCGGCGACACCCCGCCGCACATCCCCGGCGCGCACTTCGTCGACGATCTCGGCCCGTACATCGAGCGCAAGCTGTTCACGGTGAACACCGGCCACGCGACCGCGGCGTACCTCGGCGCGCGGGCCGGCCTCGAGCGGATCGCCGACGCGCTGGCGGACGAGGCGGTGGCGGCCGGCGTGGCCGCCGCGCTCGAGGAGACCTCGGCGCTGCTGGAGGCCAAGCACGGCTTCTCTGCGGCGGAGCTGGCCGAGTACCGGTCGACCATCCTCGGCCGGTTCCGCAACCCCGCGCTGCCCGACACGGTGCAGCGCGTCGGCCGCCAGCCGCTGCGCAAGCTGTCGCGGCACGAGCGGTTCATCGGCCCCGCCGCCGAGGCCGCCGAGCGCGGGCTGGGGGTCGACGCGCTGCTCGCGGCCGTCGGCGCGGCGCTCGCGTTCGACGACGCCGCCGACGAGCAGTCCGTCGAGCTGCGCCGCCTGCTGGGCGAGCTCGAGCCGGCGGCGTTCGTGGCGCAGGTGTCGGGCCTCGAGCCCGCGCACCCGCTGCACGACCGCCTCGTGGAGGTCGTCGCCGCCGCGCGCTGATCCTCTTCCGACGACGAAGGCGGCCACCCGGGATCCCGGGTGGCCGCCTTCTCGTGGTGTCAGTATCCGTACTGCGACAGGGCGGCCGCGACGATCGCGAACCAGGCGATGACCGCGATGATCCCGAGCGCGAGGAAGACGATGCTGAGGATCAGGCCGATCTTCGCCGGAGTGTTCTTGAAGCCGGCCTGCTTGGACTGGTTCAGCGCGATCGCCGAGACGATGAGTCCGGCGAGCGCGAAGACGAACGCGAGGACGAGGCCGACGATGCCGAGCGTCTTGCCCGGGTAGTCGTCCGGCGCGTACTGCTGTCCGTAGGCCGGCTGTCCGTACTGGCCGGGGTAGCCGCCCTGCTGCGGCGCGTACGCCGGCGGCGCGGGGTAGCCGGGCTGCTGAGATCCCCCGGGGTAGCCGGAGTTGTCGGGCGACGGCGGCGGGGGCGGGTAGTCGTTGCTCATGAGTTCTCCCGGATGTCGGAGGTGCTGCGGGCGCGCGGTGCGTGCGCGGGACCCTCTCACGGTAGCGCGCGAGGTGGCCGCGCGTCGGCCCGGACGGCGGGCAGATCTCCCCGCGTCAGACGCGGAAGCCGGCGCGGATGAGGTCGGCGAGCTCCTCGCGCTCGGGCAAGGGCAGGAAGGCGGCCTCGGCGGCGGTCAGCTGGAACCGCTCGAGCTCGGCCGGGCCGTAGCCGAACGCCTCGCTCAGCAGCGTCAGCTCGCGCGTGAGCGACGTGCCGCTCATGAGCCGGTTGTCGGTGTTGACGGTCACGGCGAAGCCGAGGCGGCGCAGCAGGTCGAAGGGGTGATCGCCCAGCTCGCGGCCCCAGTCCGCGAACCCGGCCGTCTGCACGTTCGACGACGGCGACAGTTCGAGCGGGATCCGCCGATCCCGCACCCACGCGGCCACCTCGCCGAGCCGCACCTCGGCGGCATCGGTGCGGCCGGGCCGCGCGGCGCCGGCGCGCTCCCCCGGCACGACGAGGTCGTCGGCGACGCGGACGCCGTGGCCGAGCCGCAGGGCCCGCCCGTCGCGCAGCGCCAAGCGGATCGAGTCGACGCCCGCAGCCTCGCCCGCGTGCACGGTCGCGGGCATGAGCGCGTCGGCGAGCAGCCCGAACGCCTCGGCGTGTGCCGAGGGCGGGAAGCCGTCCTCGGGCCCCGCCAGGTCGAAGCCGACCACGCCCGCGTCGCGCGAGGCGATCGCGAGCCGCGCGATCTCGGCCGAGCGCTCGCCGTGCCGCATCGCCGTGAGCAGCTGCCGCGCCCGGACGGGCCGGCCCGCCTCGGCCGCCGCGCGCTCGCCCTGCGCGAAGCCGTCGGCCACGGCCGCCACGGCCTGTGCGGGCGTGAGCCCGCCGGACGTGTGCAGCTCGGGCGCCCAGCGCACCTCGCCGTACACGACGCCGTCGGCGGCCAGATCCTCCACGAACTCCCGCGCGATCCGCTCCAGGCCCTCCCGCGTCTGCATCACCGCGAGCGTGAGGTCGAACGTGCGCAGGTACTCCGGCAGCGATCCGGCTGTGCACGCCCCGACGAACCACTCCCCGAGCGCCCGCGGATCCGCCGCCGGCAGCTCCAGACCGATCCCCTCGCCGAGCTCCAGGAGCGTCGCCGGGCGCAGGCCGCCGTCGAGGTGGTCGTGCAGCGATACCTTGGGCAGGTCGCGGATCGCGCCCGTCACGCCGCGATCCGCTCGGCGATGAGGGGGCGCGGCGCGGGCGCCTCGCCCGCGATGTCCCACGCGTCGCCCAGCGCCTCGAGCGCGCGGTCGAAGCGCGCGGCGTCGTCGGCGCTCAGGGTGAACAGCGGCTGGCCCGCCGTCACCCGCTCGCCCGGCTTGGCGTGCAGGTCGATGCCGGCGGCATGCACGACCGGGTCCTCGGCGCGCGCCCGGCCGGCGCCCAGGCGCCACGCCGCCACGCCGAAGCCGAAGGCGTCCATCCGGGCGACCACGCCGTCCCGCGGCGCCGTGACGGTGTGCGTCTCGCGCGGGGCCGGCAGCGTGGCGTCGGCGTCGCCGCCCTGCGCCGCGATCATCGCGCGCCAGGAGTCCATCGCGCGGCCGTCGCGCAGCGCCGCCTCCGGATCGGCATCCGGCAGGCCCGCGAGCGCGAGCATCTCGCGCGCGAGCGCCACGGTGAGCTCGACGACATCCGCGGGGCCGCCGCCGGCGAGCACCTCGACCGATTCGCGCACCTCGTTGGCGTTGCCGATCGCCCGGCCGAGCGGCGTGCTCATGTCGGTGAGCAGCGCCGTGGTGCGCACGCCCGAGTCCTCGCCCAGCGCGACCATCGTGTGCGCCAGTTCCCGCGACCTCTCGGGATCCTTCATGAAGGCCCCGGATCCGAACTTCACGTCGAGCACGAGCGCCTCGGTGCCCTCGGCGATCTTCTTCGACATGATGCTCGAGGCGATCAGCGGGATCGCCTCGACCGTGCCGGTCACGTCGCGCAGCGCGTAGAGCCGCTTGTCGGCCGGCGCCAGCCCCGCACCGGCCGCGCAGATGACTGCGCCGACGTCGCGCAGCTGCGCCATGAGCTCGTCGGTCGACAGCGACGCGCGCCAGCCGGGGATCGACTCGAGCTTGTCGAGCGTGCCGCCCGTGTGCCCGAGGCCCCGGCCCGACAGCTGCGGCACCGCCACGCCGAACGAGGCCACGAGCGGCGCGAGCGGCAGCGTGATCTTGTCGCCCACACCGCCCGTCGAGTGCTTGTCGACGGTGCGCTTGCCGAGGCCGGCGAACGACATCCGCTCCCCCGAGGCGATCATCGCCTCGGTCAGGACGCGGATCTCCTCGCGCGTCATGCCGTTCAGCAGCACCGCCATCGCGAAGGCCGACATCTGGGCGTCGGCCACGTAGCCGCGCGTGAACGCGTCGATCATCCATCGCAGCGCGGGCTCGGGTACCGCGCCGCCGTCGCGCTTGGCGCGGATGACGTCGACGGCGTCGAACGGCTCGGTCACCGCACGATCTCCAGGTCGCGCGGCCCGAACGCGTCGGGCAGCACCTCGTCGATCGTGCGGATGCCCGACACCGTCTCGAGCAGCATGCCGGGCACCGAGAACTCGTACAGCAGCTGGCGGCAGCGGCCGCACGGCATGATGACGTCGCCGTCGCGGTTCACGCACACGAACGCCACGAGCTGCCCACCGCCCGTGGCGGCGAGGTTCGAGACGAGCCCGCACTCGGCGCACAGTCCGAGCCCGTACGAGGCGTTCTCGACGTTGCAGCCGGTCACGATGCGTCCGTCGGTCGCGATCGCCGCGGCGCCCACGGGGTAGCGCGAGTACGGAACGTATGCCCGCTCGAGCATGGCGGTGGCCGCGTCGCGCAGCCGATCCCAGTCGATGTCCATCGCTCGATTATCGCCCTTCCGTCCGCCGCGGCGCGGAGCCCCGCGCCGCCGCTACAGCACCGCGTCGCGGCCGCGTGCTTGCAGCGCGCCGACCACGCTCTTCACGCGCTGCGCGTGGGCGCTGTTCGTCACGAGCAGCGCGTCGGCCGTGTCGACGACGATGACGTCGTCGAGCCCCACCACCGCGATCACGCGGTCGGTCTGCGATACGACCAGCCCGTGCGATTCGTCCGCCAGCACGCCCTTGTTCTCGCCCAGGATCGACACATCCTGGCGCCGGCCGTTGGAGACGAGGTTCCACAGGCTCGCGAAGTCGCCCACGTCGTCCCAGTCGAACTGGCCGGGCACCACCGCGAGGCGCCCCTTCTCGGCGGCCGGCTCGGCCACGGCGTAGTCGATCGCGATCTTCTTGAGCGCGGGCCACACCCGGCCGAGCACCTCGTCGCGCGCATCGGTGTCCCACGCGGCGGCGATCTCGAGCAGCCCCGCGTGCAGCTCCGGCTCGTTGGCCTCCAGCTCGCCCAGCAGCACGTCGGCGCGCGAGATGAACATGCCCGCGTTCCACAGGAACGAGCGGTCGGCGAAGTACCGCCGCGCCGTGTCGAGGTCGGGCTTCTCGACGAAGCGCTCCACGGTCGACGCCATGGGAGCGTCCGTCACGTCGAGCTCGTCGCCCGTCTTGATGTAGCCGAAGCCGACCGAGGGCTCCGACGGCGTGATCCCGATCGTGCAGATGTACCCCTCGCGCGCGACGGCCACGGCCTGCCGCACGGCGAACTCGAACGCGCGCTGGCGCTGGATCACGTGATCCGCCGCGAACGATCCGATGATGACGTCGGGATCGCGGCGGTGCAGCACGGCGGCGGCCAGGCCGATCGCGGCGGCCGAGTCGCGAGGGTCGAGCTCGTGGAAGACGTTGGCGGACGGGATGTCGGGCAGCGTCTTGCCCACCGCGGGGCCGTGGGCCACGCCCGTGACCACCGAGATCCGGTCGGGGCCCGTGAGCGGCAGCAGGCGGTCCCACGTCTCGCGCAGCAGCGACACCCCGGAGCCGGTCAGATCGTGCAGGAACTTCGGCGCCTCCGCGCGCGAGAGCGGCCACAGGCGCGAGCCGATGCCGCCGGCGGGGATGACGGCGAAGAAGTCCGGGATCGTGTCGCTCATGCCCACAGGCTAACGGCCGCGGCCGCCGCGCACCCGGGCACGACCTCGCGCCGGCCCCGCGAGGTCACGGATTCATCTCGACGTCGAGATAGTTAGGGTGCCCTTCGTCGCCGCGCTCGCGGGGCGGGAATAGGATGAAGGCGTTCGGCAGGGACGCTTCGGTTCCGCCGTCCGCGAAACCTCGCATCGACAAGGAGGCCGTCGTGTCCACCACCGCACGCCCGACGCCGTCGGTGTCGGAGACCACCTCGAAGACGCCGCGGGGCACCCTCTACCGCGGGCGCGAAGGAATGTGGTCGTGGGTGCTGCATCGCATCACCGGCGTCGCCATCTTCTTCTTCCTCCTGGTGCACGTGCTCGACACCGCCCTCATCCGCGTCTCGCCGGAGGCGTACAACGCCGTCATCGGGACGTACCAGACCGAGATCATGGGCCTCGGCGAGGTCGCGCTCGTCGGCGCGATCGTGTTCCACGCCTTCAACGGGCTGCGGATCATCCTCGTCGACTTCTGGGCCAAGGGCGCCAGGTACCAGCGCTGGCTGTTCTGGGGCGTCATCGGCGTCTGGGTCGTCGTGATGGCCGGCTTCACGCCGCGCCACCTCATCAACGTCTTCTCGGGAGGTGGGCACTGATGACCGCCGACGCCATCGCCGCCCCGCGCTCGGCGCGAGGCCGCGGCTCCAACTGGGAGAAGTGGGGCTGGCTCTACATGCGCGTCTCGGGCGTGCTGCTGATCGTCCTCATCTTCGGCCACCTCATCTCGAACCTGATCCTGCCCGAGGGCGGCGTGAACGCGATCAACTTCGCGTTCGTCGCCGGCAAGCTCGCCTCGCCGTTCTGGCAGTGGTGGGACGTGCTGATGCTGTGGCTGGCCTTCATCCACGGCGCCAACGGCATGCGCACGATCGTGAACGACTACATCCGGGGCGCCCGCCTGCGCACCGCGCTGGTGTGGGCCATCTGGATCGCGGCCGCGCTCATGATCGTGCTCGGCACCCTCGTGGTGTTCACCTTCGACCCGTGCCTCGGCGTGACCCCGGACAGCGTCCTGTGGGACTCCTGCCCCGCCGCCTGAACCGACTGAAGAGAGCGGATTCGTGACTCAGAAGTACCCCGACGCCGAGCTGAAGAACGGCGTCTACCACCACCAGTACGACGTCGTGATCGTCGGCGCCGGCGGCGCCGGCATGCGGGCCGCCATCGAGGCCGGCCCCGGCGCCAAGACCGCGGTGGTGACCAAGCTCTACCCCACCCGCTCGCACACGGGCGCGGCGCAGGGCGGCATGGCCGCGGCGCTCGCGAACGTCGAGGAGGACTCGTGGGAGTGGCACACCTTCGACACGATCAAGGGCGGCGACTACCTCGTCGACCAGGACGCGGCCGAGATCCTCGCCAAGGAGGCGATCGACGCCGTCATCGACCTCGAGAACATGGGCCTGCCGTTCAACCGCACGCCCGACGGCAAGATCGACCAGCGTCGCTTCGGCGGCCACACCGCCGAGCACGGCAAGGCCCCGGTGCGCCGGGCCTGCTACGCGGCCGACCGCACGGGTCACATGATCCTGCAGACGCTCTTCCAGAACTGCGTCAAGCTCGGCATCGAGTTCTACAACGAGTTCTACGCGCTCGACCTCATCACCGTGAAGGACGACGAGGGCCGCACCCGCATCGCCGGCATCGTCGCGTACGAGCTCGCCACGGGCGACCTGCACGTCTTCCACGCCAAGTCGGTCGTCTTCGCCACGGGCGGCTTCGGCAAGATGTTCAAGACCACCTCGAACGCCCACACCCTCACGGGCGACGGCGTCGGCATCATCTGGCGCAAGGGCCTGCCGCTCGAGGACATCGAGTTCTTCCAGTTCCACCCCACCGGCCTCGCCGGCCTTGGGATCCTCCTCACCGAGGGAGCGCGAGGCGAGGGCGCGATCCTGCGCAACGCCTCGGGTGAGCGCTTCATGGAGCGCTACGCCCCCACGATCAAGGACCTCGCGCCCCGCGACATCGTGGCGCGCTGCATGGTCAAGGAGGTCCTCGAGGGCCGCGGCGCCGGGCCGAACAAGGACTACGTCTACCTCGACTGCACCCACCTGGGCGCCGAGGTGCTCGAGACCAAGCTGCCCGACATCACGGAGTTCGCGCGCACGTACCTGGGCGTCGACCCCGTCGTCGAGCCGGTGCCGGTCATGCCGACCGCGCACTACGCGATGGGCGGCATCCCCACGAACAACGACGCCGAGGTGCTCGCCGACAACGACACCGTCGTGCCCGGCCTGTACGCGGCCGGCGAGTGCGCGTGCGTCTCGGTGCACGGCGCCAACCGCCTGGGCACCAACTCGCTGCTCGACATCAACGTGTTCGGCAAGCGCGCCGGCATCAACGCCGTGAAGTACGCGCAGAGCGCCGACTTCGTGCCCCTCCCGGACGACCCCGCCAAGGAGGTCCGCGAGATGCTCGAGACCATCCGCACCCGCAAGGGCACCGAGCGGATCGCCGACATCCGCACCACGCTCCAGGAGGAGATGGACAAGAACGCCCAGGTGTTCCGCACCGAGGAGACGCTCACGAACGTCCTCGGCACGATCCACGACCTGCGCGAGCGCTACCAGAACGTGTACGTCGACGACAAGGGCAAGCGGTACAACACCGACCTGCTCGAGGCCGTGGAGCTGGGCTTCCTGCTCGACCTGGCCGAGATCGTCGCCTACGCCGCGCGCAACCGCAAGGAGAGCCGCGGCGGCCACATGCGCGAGGACTACCCCGACCGCGACGACGCCAACTACATGCAGCACACGATGGCGTACCTCACGGGCGATCCGCACTCGCCGGATCCCGAGGACCACATCAAGCTCGACTGGAAGCCCGTGGTGTTCACGAAGGATGACGCCGGCGAGCTCCGCTACGCACCCATGGAGAGGAAGTACTGATGTCGTCCGCCGCAACCGAGGCTCCCGCCGAGGAGCAGGCCGTCCAGTCCTACCTGGTCACGTTCATGATCCGCCGCTTCGACCCCGAGGTCGACAGCGAGCCGAAGTGGGTCGACTACGACGTCGAGATGTACTCGACCGACCGCGTGCTCGACGCCCTGCACCGGATCAAGTGGGACATCGACGGATCCCTCGCGTTCCGTCGCTCGTGCGCCCACGGCATCTGCGGCTCCGACGCCATGCGCATCAACGGCCGCAACCGCCTGGCCTGCAAGACGCTCATCAAGGACCTCGACATCTCGAAGCCCGTGTACGTCGAGGCGATCAAGGGTCTTCCCCTCGAGAAGGACCTGATCGTCGACATGGACCCCTTCTTCGAGGCGTACCGCGAGGTGCAGCCGTTCCTGCAGTCGAAGTCGGCGCCCGAGAAGGGCAAGGAGCGCCTGCAGACGATCGCCGACCGCGAGCGCTTCGACGACACGACCAAGTGCATCCTGTGCGCCGCGTGCACCACGTCGTGCCCCGTGTTCTGGACCGACGGGCAGTACTTCGGTCCCGCCGCGATCGTGAACGCGCACCGCTTCATCTTCGACTCGCGCGACGACGAGGCCCAGGTGCGCCTGGACATCCTCAACGACAAGGAGGGCGTGTGGCGCTGCCGCACGACCTTCAACTGCACCGAGGCGTGCCCCCGCGGCATCGAGGTCACCAAGGCCATCGCCGAGGTGAAGCAGGCGGTCCTGCGCGGCCGGGTGTGAGACCCGCCCGATGAGAAGGGGCTCGGCTTCGGCCGGGCCCCTTCTTTTTAGAAGCGTCTGCGCCGCTCGGGCACCCGCTTTGCGGGCATTCTTTTTAGAAGCGTCTGCGCGCGCTCGGGCACCGCTGCGCGGTGCCGCTCGCGTGCTCGCGCTCTCGCGTCCCGCGAGAGCGAGGCGGCGCTCACGATCCGCACGAGCTCGCTCATCCGGTGGGAGATGTAGACGATCGCCACGCCCTGGGCACGCAGGTCTCGGATGACGCGGAACAGCGCGTCG
>NZ_JBSFPT010000011.1:0-76937 GCF_053588335.1 Microbacterium sp. NPDC003461
GCTGCGCAAGCGCACGAACGACAACCCGGTGTTCTACGTGCAGTACGCTCACGCGCGCTCGCGGGACCGTAGACGAGTGCGACGGCGCTCGCTTTGCTCGCACAGCGATCGGTTGCTGGGGAGGGACGCCCGATCGGTTGCACTCATCGGTTGCTGAACGGAGCGCCGGAGGCGCGGAGATGAAGCGACCAGCGCAAGCGCCATGGACTTGCTGGGGTCGCTTCATCTTCGTTCGCTGGCGCTCACTACGTTCAGCAACCGGGGAGTTTCGCCGGTCAGTTGCACTCCTCGGCTGCTGTGGAGGGGGCGATCGGTTGCACCTATCGGTTGCTGAACGGAGCGCCGGAGGCGCGGAGATGAAGCGACCAGCGCAAGCGCGATGGACTTGCTGAGGTCGCTTCATCTTCGTTCGCTGGCGCTCACTACGTTCAGCAACCGGGGGGTTCACCGTTCGGTTGCGCCCATCGGCTGCTGAACCTCAGCCGCGCGGATCCACCAGGAGGAGTTCGGCGTTGCGGTCGTGCGGCTCGCCGATCGCGGTGGCGCGGGCGTTGAGGTCGTTGAACGCCAGCTCGCGGTAGATCGAGGCGAGCCCCGCGGGGGTGAAGTCGTCGTACTCCACGCGGGCCGGCGCATCCGACTCGATGAGCGTCGTGAACAGCGACAGCGTGCCGTCGCGGTTGTCGGCGAGCTCGATCACCCGGGCCAGCTGCGGCGCGTCGACGTGGGAGGCCGTGTTGATCTCCCAGAACCCGCGCTCGGGCGACGGGCCCGGGTGCGGCGTGATCGCGTTGCGGTGGCTGTGCCCGTTGATCCAGGCGATGACGTTGGGGTAGCGGTGCAGCAGGTCGAGCACCTGCGGCCCGAGCAGGCGCGGCTCGTCCGGGCGGCGCGGGTCGGGCGTCGGGTTGTCCATGGCGTGCGAGGGGTGGTGGCTGAACACGACGAACAGCTCATCGCTCGTGGCCTGGCGCTCCTCGCCGCCCAGCGGCGTCCAGTACCGGGACGATCCGGCGCGCAGCGTGCGCTCGAGCCAGGCGAACTGGTGCGCGCCGAGCGAGCCGCGGCCCCGGCCGCCCATCGTCGTCGTGTCGAGCGAGATGCCCGTGACGCCCTCGGCGATCGGGAACGTGTAGAAGAGGTCGCGGCCGTCGCGGTTCGCATCCGTGAATCCGTGCCCGATCGGGCCGGCGCCCTCGTAGCGCGGATCGAAGTGGGCCGCCACGAACTCCGCGGGCGTGAACGGGCGGCGCCGCTCGTCGGGGGTGATCTCGCGCAGCGTGCCGGTGCCGAACAGCTCGCGCGCCGTCACGCCGCGGGGATCGCGGAACGAGTCGGCGATCCGCTGCCGTGCCGCCCGATCCCTGCCGGTCACCTTCGTCGCCGCCGTGTAGTACTCGGCCATGGCGGGGGCGTCGGCCAGCGATCCCTGCACGGAGTCGTCGTGGTTGCCGAACGTGCAGTACCAGGGCAGGCTGAGGCCGGGCGAGGTCAGGGGCGCGCCGGCGGCGGTGAGCAGACCGGGGATCTCGGGGAAGCCCTTCGCGGTCCACGCCGAGCGATCCAGCGCGCGGTCGGGGTGCCAGTAGAACGGGTCGCCGCCGTCCTGCACGCCCTCGTATCGATCCGGATCGCCCGTGCGCTGCGCGGCCGTGCCGCCCGAGAGCGCCGTGAGGAACCACTCGAGCTCGGCGAGCTCGTGGTTGTCGGTGTTGTCGCCCGTCGTCACGACGAACGCGAGCTCGCCGCCCGTGTAGGGTCCGCGCCGCAGCGCGTTGATGCGGCGCACCAGCGCGGCCGATCCCGCCAGACCCAGCGCCTCCTGCGGGCGGTGCATCGAGGGGATGAGGTCGTGGATGTCCTCGATCCGCGCGGGGGACTCGGCGTCGATGAGGTGCAGATCGGTCACCTGCACGAACGACACGACGCCTTCGCGGCGGTCGTCGCGATCCGGGCTGCCCGCGGCCAGCTCCTCGCGCACGACCGTCGACCATCCGCCGGCCGCGACGAGCCGGGCGTAGCGGTGCGGATCGGCGTGCTCGGGAGCGCTCACCGACTCGACGGTCGTGCCGCGCGTCGACAGGGCGGGGCCCGCGGTGAGCGGCTGCGGACGCGGGGCGCCCGCGGGGGTGGCGCTCGCCGCGCCGACGGCCATGCCGGTGAGCCCGGCCAGGCCGCCCACGCCCGCCGCCAGCAGGATCCCGCGCCGCGTGAACCGCATGGGCCCAGGCTCCCCAGCGCGGGAGACGCCCCGTGAAGCGGCGGGCGAACACCCGGTGAAGCCCGGGTGACGATCGGGATCGGGCGAGCCCGCGGGGTTGCGGTGGTCGCTTCATCTCCGCGCCTGCGGCGCTCCGTTCAGCAACCGATTCGGGTGCACCCCTCGGTTGCTGACCCTTCGGCAGGCTCAGGGACCGAGCTGAAGCGACCTCAGCAACTCCTGCGGATCGACCTATCCGCCAGTGAGGAGCGCGTGGCAGCGCGCGACGCGCTCGCGCCACCAGGCCTCGCGGTCCGGCGCCGCGGCGTGCGCCGCGAGCAGGCCGGGGTCGGGCACGACGCGCGTCACCGGGATCGCGCCCTCATCCGCCGCCAGGCGCGGCTCGGCGACGTCGGCGGCCAGCAGCGCGGCGGTGCCGAGGCCGCAGTCGAACTCCAGCTCGGGCAGCGCCGCGGCGAGGGCGGCGCCCTGGGCGAGGCCGACGCTCGAGTCGAGCGCCGAAGAGACGACCGCCGGCAGCCCGGCGGCCGCGACGATCTCGAGCGCGCGGCGCACGCCGCCGAGCGGCTGGGCCTTGACGACGAGGATGTCGGCGGCGCCGGCGCGGGCCACGGCGAGCGGATCGTCCGCCTTGCGCACCGATTCGTCGGCCGCGATCGGAATGTCCCAGTCACGCAGCCGCTGACGGATCTCCGCGAGCTCCTCGACCGTGGCGCACGGCTGCTCGATGTACTCCAGGTCGAACTCCGCCAGGGCGTGCGCGGCGTGCTCGGCCTCGTCCACGTTCCAGCCGCCGTTCGCGTCGACGCGCACCCGCCCCTCCGGTCCCATCGCCGCGCGGACGGCGCGCACGCGCGCGATGTCGTCGGCGAGGGTCTGGCCGCGCTCGGCGACCTTGACCTTGGCGGTGCGGCAGCCGTCGAAGCGGGCCAGGATCTCGGGCACCCGCTCGGCGGCGATGGCCGGCACGGTGGCGTTGACCGGGATCGCGTCGCGCCGCGGTGCGGGCTGGGGGAGCCAGGCGAAGTCCAGCGCGGCCGCGAGCCAGGCGGCGGCCTCGGCGTCGTCGTACTCCAGGAACGGCGAGAACTCGGCCCATCCCTCCGGCCCCTCGAGCAGCGCGGCCTCCCGGTGATCCACGCTCCGGAAGCGCGTGGCCATCGGCAGCGCCACCACCCGCGTGTGCGCGAGCACCTCGTCCAGCTCCGGCAGATCCATGCCCCCATCCTGCCCCTCGCCATGCACAACGAAGGAAGACCGGCGGCGCCCGTCCGCGCGTACCGGCGTGTCGCGCCGGCCGGGCCGTCATCTTCCTTCGTTGTGCAGCGGGGCGGGGGTCTGGCCGCGGAGAGGGGATCCCCGGCGCGAGTACATCATGCGTGGGTGTTGCAATAGTGTGTGACGCACAGTAATGTTGCGGACATGGATGAGGGATTCGAGACACATCGACAGGAGCTGCGGCGCGGCACCGTCGTGCTGGCCTGCCTGCGCCTGCTGCGCGAGCCCGGTTACGGGTACGGCCTGCTCGAGGACCTCGCCGCGCGCGGCTTCGACACCGACGCGAACACGCTGTACCCGCTGCTGCGCCGCCTGGAGAAGCAGGGCTACCTCACGAGCGAGTGGAACACCGACGAGGCCCGGCCGCGCAAGTTCTACCGCACCTCCGAGGCGGGCGACCGCCTCGCCGACGCACTGACGACCGACTGGCGTGAGCTGGCACAGGCCTTCGACACGCTCGCCGACTGACCGAGAGACTGACCGAGGGAGGGATGGGGATGGACGCCATCACCAAGGACGACTACACCAACCGCTACGTCGAGGCCGCGACGCGGTCGCTGCCCCCCGACCAGCGCGACGACTACGCGGCCGAGCTGCGGGCGTCGATCCAGGACCAGATCGACGACCGCATCGAGGCGGGGCAGGCGCCGGCCGACGCCGAGCGCGAGGTGCTCGTCGAGCTCGGCGATCCCGCCACGCTCGCCGCGGGCTACGCCGGCCGATCGCTGCAGCTCATCGGACCGCGGTACTACTCCGACTGGAAGCGCCTGCTCGTGCTGCTGCTGTGGACGGTCATGCCGGTCGCCGCCTTCGCGGGGACGATCGGGCCGCTGCTGCGCGGGGAGGACGTGGGCGACCTGATCGCGGGGGCGATCGTGACCGCTCTCACCGCCGGCCTGCACGTGTGCTTCTGGGTCACGCTGGCGTTCGCGCTCGTCGAGCGGTTCGGCGAGCCGGGGCGCAGCCTCGGCGCGTGGACGCCCGACCGCCTGCCGCTCACGTCGGAGCGGCGCACCAAGTTCAGCGAGGTGGTGCTCGCGTTCGTCGCCGTCGCGGTGTTCGCGGTCGTCATCGCCTGGGACCAGCTCATCGGCTTCGTCATCCTGCGCGAGACCGGCGGCGAGCCGCTGCCGTTCCTCGACCCTGCGCTGTGGCCGTGGGGCTTCGGCATCGTGCTGGCGGCGACCCTCGCGACCGCGGTGCTCACGCTCCTGGCCTACCGCCGGGGGGAGTGGGCGACCTGGATGGGCATCGCCGCCGCGGTCCTCGCGCTCGGTGTGACGGCCGCGGCCGTGGTGCTCGCGGTGACCGGCCGGCTGCTGAACCCCGAATGGTTCGCGCTCGTGTTCCGCTCCGCCGAGCCGGGCACGGTGCAGGTGATCCAGACAGCCCTCGGCGTCGGGATCGCGGTGCTCGGCCTCTGGTCGGCGTGGGACTCGTTCCGCCGCACCCGCTCGCTGCGCTGACCCGGCCGGCCCAGCGGAGGACTCCGGCGCCTCCGGAGGACGGGATCATCCGATCCGTCCTCCGGGGGCGCCGTTCTCCGTCCCTGCGCGGTGGCCCTACCCTGATCCCATGCCTCTTCTCGACACCCCCGTGCGCCTCGGCGTGCAGCTCGCGCCCCAGCACCAGCCCTCGTACGCGACGATCCGCGACGCCGTGCGCCGCTTCGAGGACATGGGCGTGGACATCCTCTTCAACTGGGATCACTTCTTCCCGCTCTCCGGCGACCCGGACGGCACGCACTTCGAGTCGTGGACCGAGCTGGCCGCCTGGGCCGAGCTCACGGAGCGGGTGGAGTTCGGCGCCCTCGTGAACTGCAACTCGTACCGCAACCCCGACCTGCAGGCCGACATGGCCCGCACGATCGATCACATCTCGGCGAAGGACGGCGTGGGCCGGTTCATCTTCGGCACGGGATCGGGCTGGTTCCAGCGCGACTACGACGAGTACGGCTACGAGTTCGGCACGGTCGGCTCGCGCCTCGACGACCTCGCCGCCGCGCTGCCGCGCATCGAGGCGCGGTGGGCCAAGCTGAACCCCGCGCCGACCCGCAGGATCCCCGTGCTGATCGGCGGCAAGGGCGAGCAGAAGACCCTGCGGCTCGTGGCGCGTCACGCCGACATCTGGCACAGCTTCGTGGGCCCCGAGGAGCTGCCGCACAAGCTCGACGTGCTGCAGAGCTGGGGCGAGAAGGAGGGACGCGACGTCTCGCGCATCGTCGTCTCCAGCGAGCTCGGGCACCGCGACGAGGCGCACGCCGACGCGCTGTACACCGCCGGCGCGCGCCTGTTCACGCTCGGCATCGCGGGCGACGACATCGACGTCGACCGCGTGCAGCGCTGGCTCGACTGGCGGGACGGCAAGAACTGATGCGCGCGCTCGCGGCCGCGGCCCTCGTTGTCGGAGTGCTCGCCCTCGCGGGGTGCGCGACGCCGCAGGGCGAGGGCGCCGGCGCGGGCGCCGACCGCACGGGCGAGGTCGGCGAGGTGCTGCCGCGCGACGTGCCGAGCGGCTGGACCGGGCCGATGCCCGACGGGCAGAGCGCGGGCCCGCTGGTGGGCTGGATCGATGACGAGCAGTTCGGCGTCATCACGATCGGATCGGGCAGCTGCTACCCGGAGGCCACGGCGATCGAGGCGACCGGCGACGCGTCGGCGCGTATCGACTTCGAGATGCCGCCGGCGGACGCGATCTGCACGGCCGACTTCTCGCCGACGACGCACGCGCTCACGCTGCCGCCCGCCGTGACGGAGTTCCCCGTGTCGCTCGAGCTCGAGTTCGGCGACGACGTGGTCGACGCGGAGCTGCCCGCTCGCTGACCCGGGGGGGCGCGAGGGCGCCCCGGCGTAGGCTGGGACCGTGACCGACACCTTCGTCTCCGAGCTGTTCGATCCGGACGCGTGGGACGCGGCCCCCGGTGCCGACGCCTACCGCGACATCACGGCGCACGTGTCGAAGGACGGCCGGATCGCCCGCATCGCGTTCGACCGGCCCGAGGTGCGCAACGCGTTCCGGCCGGGCACCGTCGACGAGCTGTACCGGGCGCTCGAGACCGCCCGCACCGACCCGCGGATCGGCGTCGTGCTGCTCACGGGCAACGGCCCCAGCCCGAAGGACGGCGGCTGGGCGTTCTGCTCGGGCGGCGACCAGCGCATCCGCGGGCGCGACGGCTACAAGTACTCCGACGACGACACGGCCGTGACCGATCCGGCCCGCGCCGGTCGCCTGCACATCCTCGAGGTGCAGCGGCTCATCCGGTTCATGCCCAAGGTCGTCATCTGCGTCGTGCCGGGCTGGGCCGCCGGGGGCGGGCACTCGCTGCACGCCGTGTGCGACCTCACGATCGCCTCGGCCGAGCACGGCCGGTTCAAGCAGACCGACGCGGACGTCGGATCGTTCGACGCCGGGTACGGATCGGCGTACTACGCGAAGCAGATCGGCCAGAAGCTCGCCCGCGAGGTGTTCTTCCTGGCCGAGGAGTACTCGGCGCAGCGCGCCTACGAGATGGGCGCCGTCAACCGCGTCGTCCCGCACGCCGAGCTCGAGCGCGAGGCGATCGCCATGGCGCGCACGATCCTCGGCAAGTCGCCCACCGCGATCCGCATGCTGAAGTACGCCTTCAACGCCGCCGACGACGGGATGGTCGGGCTGCAGCTGTTCGCCGGCGAGACGACGCGCCTCGCCTACGGCACCGACGAGGCCGTCGAGGGCCGCGACGCCTTCCTCGAGAAGCGCGACCCCGACTGGTCGGCCTTCCCCTACCACTACTGATGCCGGACGCGGCATGAAGCTCGAACGGCTGGACACCGACGACCCGCGCGATGTGCTGCGGGCGCTGCGCGGTGCCGTGCTGGGCGCCGGGCCCGCGATCGCGCTCGGACCGGCCGCCGGGCTGCCGCAGGAGGTGCCCGCCGGAACGGCGGTGGTCCTCACGACGTCCGGATCGACCGGGGTGCCGAAGTCCGTCGCGCTGTCGCGGTCCGCGCTCACCTCGTCCGCCCTCGCCACCGCCGCGCGCATCGGCGAGGGCCACTGGCTGCTGCCGCTCAGCGGCGGCTACATCGCCGGCGTGCAGGTGATGGTGCGCGCGCTCGTCGCCGGGCGCGACCCGGCGATCCTGGCGGGCCGCTTCTCGGCGCGCGCGTTCGCCCATGCCGCCTCCGGCATGCACTCGACGGAGCGCGGCGCGGCGGTGCCGACCTACACCTCGCTCGTGCCCGCGCAGCTGCAGACCCTCGTCGACGCCGCGGACGATCCGGATGTGCTGCGGGCGCTGCGCTCGTTCGAGACGATCCTCGTGGGCGGCCAGGCCCTGCCGCCGGCGCTGCGCGAGCGCGCTGCGGAGCGCGGGGCGCGGATCGTGCGCACGTACGGCTCGACCGAGACGAGCGGCGGATGCGTCTACGACGGCGTGCCTCTCGACGGCGTGCGCGTCGCGGTGGTCGACGGCGAGCTGCGGATCGCGGGACCGACCCTCGCCGACGGGTATGCCGGCGATCCCGAGCGGACCGCCGCGGCGTTCGCGTCGGACGGCGACGGCACGCGCTGGTACCGCACGGGCGACGCGGGATCCGTCGAGGACGGCGTCGTCCGGGTGACCGGCCGGATCGACAACGTCATCGTCTCGGGCGGCGTGAACGTCTCGCTCGACCGCGTCGAGCGCGTCGTCCACGCGGTGCCGGGCCTGGAGGGCGCCGTCGTGGTCGGCGGCCCGCACGAGCGCTGGGGCGAGACGCCCGTGCTCGTGCTCGAGGGGGACGGCGCGCCGGAGCTGCTCGCGCAGGCGCGCGCGGCCGCGGAGCGCGAGCTCGGCGCGCCCGCCCGCCCGGACCGGATCGTCGCCCTCCGCGAGATCCCGCGGCTGGACAGCGGCAAGCCCGATCGCCGCGCGATCACCCGGGCCGTGGCGCGCGCGTCGCAGGGCTGACACCGTCACGCGCGCGTCGTCTCGTGCAAGGGAGCGCGGCTCGCGCGCCGTAGAATCTCCCCTCGTGGCGAAGAGCAAGAGCGCGAGAGGTGTCAGCGGCAACCCGGCGAAGCGGGGGAGCGTCGTCGCGCCGCCGCCCAAGCCCGTCACGCTCGGCGACTGGATCGGCGCGGCCCGGCTGCG
This sequence comes from Microbacterium sp. NPDC003461, assembly GCF_053588335.1. Lineage (NCBI taxonomy): Bacteria > Bacillati > Actinomycetota > Actinomycetes > Micrococcales > Microbacteriaceae > Microbacterium > Microbacterium sp. NPDC003461. The sequence continues at coordinate 8,613 of NZ_JBSFPT010000011.1, forward strand.
CACGCTGCCGCTCGGCATCGCGCCCGTCGTCGTCGGCACGGGCGCGGCGATCCTCGCCGATCCCGAGCACCTCTTCCACTGGGTCATCGCGCTCGCGTGCCTCGTCGTGGCGGTGGCCCTGCAGATCGGCGTGAACTTCGCCAACGACTACAGCGACGGCGTGCGCGGCACCGACGACCACCGGGTCGGTCCCACCCGGCTCACCGCGAGCCGCCGGGTGAAACCGCGCACGGTGCTCACCGTGGCGCTCGTCTTCTTCGCGATCGCCGCGCTCGCGGGCCTGGCGATCGTCATCCGCACGCAGCAGTGGTGGCTGATCGCCGTCGGTGCCGCCTGCATCGTCGCGGCGTGGTTCTACACGGGCGGCAAGCGCCCCTACGGCTACAACGCGCTCGGCGAGGTGTTCGTCTTCGTGTTCTTCGGGCTCGTCGCGACGCTCGGCACCACGTGGGTGCAGGCGCTGCGCCTGCCGCAGGAGGCGTGGGCGGGCGCCGTCGCCGTCGGGTTCCTCGCGTGCGCCGTGCTGCTGGCCAACAACCTGCGCGACATCGATCAGGACCGCGCCGCCGGCAAGCGCACCCTCACGGTGCTGATCGGCCGCCGCGCCACGCAGATCCTGTACACGGTGCTCGTGCTGCCCGCGCTCGGCATCGCGGCGTGGCTCGCGCTGTTCTACCCGATCGCGTGGCTGACGTTCTTCGTCGTGCTCATGCTGGGCCCCGCGATCCTCATCGTCTGGACCTACCGCACGCCGCGCGAGCTCGTCACGGCGCTGGGCCTGACGTCGTTCGGCACGCTCGTCTACGCGGTCTTCCTCTGCTGGGCGCTCGTCGGCTGACCGCCCGGAACCCGCGAGACAGCATCCCTGCGCCGAGACGGCGTGCGCACGCCACTGTCTCGGCGCGCAGATGCTGTCTCGCGGATCAGTCCTCGCGCTGGTCGCGGATCGCGGCCTCGTTCGCGGCGTCCTCGAGGGCGTCCTCCTCGGCGCGCGCGCTCGGGGCGCCCTTGGCGGCGCGGGCCTCGTAGATGCCCGTCGAGACATCGGCGAGCGGCTTCCGCAGCAGCAGGATCGACAGGCTCAGCCCGATGATCGCCGCGAAGATCGCCGCCAGCCACCACAGGTCCTGGAACACCGGCAGCAGCATCATCAGGCCAAACGGCACGAGGAAGAAGGCCAGGCGCAGCACGGCGTAGAGGACGAATCTCACGGCGCCAGCCTACGTGCGGCTCGCTGAGTGTCCGCTTCCCGGCATTCCCCCGGTGCGGGCCGATTAGGCTGGATGAATGGCCCGCCTCATCGTCATCCTCGTGGTCGCGGCGGTCGTCTTCACCGTCTTCAGCGTGATCGACTGCGCCGTGCAGCCGGCGACCCGGCACCGCGGCGTGTCGAAGGGCTGGTGGATCGTCATCACGTGCGTGCCCGTGATCGGCGGACTGCTGTGGTTCCTCATCGGCCGCGGCCGCGGTCTCGACGCGCGCCGCGCCCGCGGACCCGTCGCCCCGGATGACGACCCGGCCTTCCTCGGCAGCCTCGGATCCGCCGCCGACCAGGACGAGCGCATCCGCCGCCTCGAGGAGGAGCTCGCCAAGCTCGACGACGAGGACGATGCCGAGGACGGCGCGGGCGACGAGCCGAAGCAGGCGGGGCCCGACGACACCCCGGGCGACGACGGCGTCGGCGGCAGCCGCGGCGCCATCGGATGAGCGGCGCGGCGGCATGAGCGGCGACGCGTCGCGCTCCGCCGCGACCGACGCGGCCTGCGCCCTGCTGGACGAGCTCGTCCGGCGCGGGCTGCGGCACGTGGTCGTCAGCCCCGGCTCGCGCTCGCAGGCCCTCGCGCTGGCCGCCGCCGAGCTGGAGCGGCAGGGGCGCATCCGCCTGCACGTGCGCATCGACGAGCGCGTCGCCGGCTTCCTCGCGCTCGGCATCGCGCGCGAGACCGGCATGCCCGCCGCCGTGATCTGCACCTCGGGCACCGCCGTGGCCAACCTGCTGCCCGCCGCGCTCGAGGCGCACCACTCGGGCGTGCCGCTGCTGCTGCTCACGGCCGACCGCCCGCCCGAGCTGCGCGGCATCGGCGCGAACCAGACGACGACGCAGCCGGGCATCTTCGGGTCGGCGGTGGGGCTGTCGACGGACGTGCCCGTGCCGCGGGGCGATGCCGGCGAGGAGGCGAGGTTCCGCCGGATCGCGCACGCCGCTCTCGACGCCGCCGCGGGGCGCGTCGAGTACCCTTCCTCGGCCGCGCACCCGCCGCGCCGCGCGCCGCGACCCGGGCGCCACATCCCGGGGCCGGCGCACCTGAATCTGCCGTTCCGCGAGCCCCTCGCGGGGGAGCTGCCTGCCTGGTTCACGGATCCCGGATCGTCGCGCGCGGACCGGGTGACGGATCCCGCGGTGGGCGCCGAGGAGGCGCCGCTGCCGGGCCGGCCCCGCGTGATCCACGACACCCTCACGCTGCCGCGCGGCCCCCGCACCGTGGTGGTGGCCGGCGCCGACGCGGGGCCGGAGGCCGAGGAGCTCGCGCACCGGGGCGGCTGGCCGCTCATCGCGGAGGTCGTCAGCGGCGCGCGCTTCGGCCGCCACCTCGTGCACGGCTATCGCGAGGCGCTGCGCAATGCGGCGCTCGGCAGCGCGATCGAGCGCGTGGCGGTGCTCGGCCACCCCACGCTCGCGCGCGAGACGGCGGCGCTGCTGAGCCGCGAGGACGTGGAGGTGATCGCCGCGCGCTCGGGCGGCGAGGCGCTCGACCTCAACGGGCGCACGGTCGAGGCGGGGCGGCTCGAGGTCGGGCCCGGCGAGACCGACCGCGCGTGGCTCGGCGCGTGGATGCGGCACGCGCGCGACCACCGCGTCGACCTCTCCGCCGAGGCGCCGGATCTGGAGGGGCTGCGCTCCACCGATCCGCGCGAGCGCCTGAGCGCCGTCGACGCCGAGCTGCGCGCCGTGCGCCGGCCCCTCGACCGCGCGCTGCTCGTCGACGCCGTGTGGGCCGCGACGTGGCCGCACGACCGGCTCGTGTTCGGATCGTCGCGCCTCGTGCGCGTGGCCGACGAGATCCTGCCAGGCAAGCGGATCCGCGTGCACGCGAACCGCGGGCTGGCGGGGATCGACGGCACGGTCGCGACGGGCATCGGCGTCGCGCTGGCGGCGCAGGACGCGGGCGCGACGGGCGTGACCCGCGTGCTGCTGGGCGACCTCGCGCTGCTGCACGACGCCGGCGCGCTGCTGCGGGCCCCGGGCGAGGAGAGCCCGCGCCTCCAGGTGATCGTCGGCAACGACGGCGGCGGCACGATCTTCGACGGCCTCGAGGTGGCCCGCGCAGCCGGCGCCGAGGCGATGACGCGCGTGCAGTACACGCCGCACGACGCCGACCTCGCCGCGCTCGCCGCCGCGTACGGCTGGGAGCACACGCGCGTCACCACGCGCGCCGCGCTCGATCAGGCGCTGCTCGCGCCCCTGACGGCGCCGCGCCTCATCGAGGTGCCGCTGGAGCGCTGACCGGCGGCCGCCGCGATCCGGTCCGCCGCCCGATCCGATCCGCCCGTCCCGATCCGCCCGCCCATCCGTCCCGCCCTCGATCCGTCCCCGCCGATCCGGCAGGATGGCCCCCATGGTCGCGAAGAGCCAGGCGAAGTGGACGACGGACGCGCGCGAGGCGCTGCGGGCGGGAGGAGGGTTCTCGCTCGCGGCGGTCGATCCGCGCTCGACGCCGGGGTACGAGGGCGACAAGGTCGACGGGATCGCGGATCTCGCGGCGGGCCTGGAGCAGCTGAGCGAGTACCAGGAGCGGCTGTACGCCGCCAGCCGCGGCGGCACCTCGCGCGACGCGGTGCTGCTCGTGCTGCAGGCGATGGACTCCGCGGGCAAGGGCGGCATCGTGCGCCACGTGATGGGCGGCGTGGATCCGCAGGGCATCGAGCTGGCGGCGTTCAAGGCGCCCACCGCGCAGGAGCGCGCGCACGACTTCCTGTGGCGCGTGGAGCGGCGCGTGCCGGCGCCGGGCATGATCGGCGTCTTCGACCGCTCGCACTACGAGGACGTGCTCATCGGCCGGGTGCGTGAGCTCGCGCCGCCGGCGGAGATCGAGCGGCGCTACGGCGCCATCGTCGACTTCGAGCGGCGACTCGCGGCAACCGGCACGCGCGTGGTCAAGGTGATGCTGCACCTGTCGTACGAGGAGCAGGGCGAGCGGCTCATGAAGCGCCTCGAGCGCCGCGACAAGCACTGGAAGTACAGCCCCGGCGACGTCGACGAGCGCGTGCTCTGGCCGCGCTACCAGGAGGCCTACGAGACCGCGATCGCGCGCACGTCGACCGACGAGGCGCCCTGGTACGTCGTGCCCGCCGATCGCAAGTGGTACGCGCGCCTGGCGGTGCAGGAGCTGCTGCTCGAGACCCTCGAGGACATCGACCCGCGCTGGCCCGCCGCGACCTTCGACGTCGCCGCGGAGAAGGCGCGGCTGCGCGCGACGTTCCGGGCCTGATCGCGGCCGGATCCGCCGGTGCGGGGCGTCCCTCGCGCGCACGAGAGAATGAGGGAATGACCGATTCCCCACGCGTGGTGCTCGCCCCCGACAGCTTCAAGGGATCCCTCGCGGCGGCAGACGTCGCCCGCGCGCTCGCCGCCGGCTGGCCGGACGCCGAGACGGTGGCGCGGCCGATGGCGGACGGCGGCGAGGGCACGCTCGACGCGTTCGCGACCGTGGTGCCCGGCTCGCGCCGCACGCCCGTGCGCGTGACGGGTCCGCTGGGCTTCGGCATCGACGCCGCATGGCTGTGGCTGCCGCCCACCGACGACGCCCCGCAGGGGACGGGCGTCGTGGAGCTGGCCTCGACCTCGGGCATCGAGCTGCTGGGCGACGCGCGCCGGCCCTGGGACGCCTCGACCCTCGGCTTCGGCCAGGCGATCGCGGCGGCGCTGGACCACGGCGTCTCGCGCCTCGTTCTCGGCATCGGCTCGAGCGCCTCGACCGACGGCGGGGCCGGGCTGCTCACGGCGCTGGGCGCGCGCTTCACGAACGACTTCGGCGCGTCGATCGCGCCGGGCGTGGCGGGCCTCGAGGAGGTGGCGGCGGCCGACCTGACGCGCCTGCGGCCGCTGCCCGAGGGGGGCGTGCAGGTGCTGAGCGACGTGACCAACCCCCTGCTCGGGCCCGATGGTGCCGCGGCCGTGTTCGGGCCGCAGAAGGGCGTGGACGACGTCGAGCGGGCCGAGGCCGCGCTCGCGCGCTTCGCCGACGTGCTGGGACGCACGGCGGGCGACTCGCTGCCGGTGGCCGCCGCGCGCCACGCCGATCCCGCCGCGCCGGGTGCCGGGGCGGCGGGCGGCGCGGGCTACGGGCTGCTCGCCTGGGGCGCGGAGCTCGTGCCGGGGGCGGTGCGGATCGCGGAGCTCACCCGGCTGCGCGAGGCGATCGCGGGCGCGGACCTCGTGGTGACGGGCGAGGGGTCGTTCGACGGGCAGTCGGCGGCCGGCAAGGCGCCCGCGCACGTCGCGGAGCTCGCGCGCGAGGCGGGCGTGCCCGTGGCGCTCGTGGCGGGCCGGATCGCGCCCGATGCCGACGTCTCGGCCTTCGTCCGCGCGGTCTCGCTCACCGAGCTGGCGGGATCCGGCGAGGCCGCGATCGCCGAGCCGGAGCGCTGGCTGCGCGAGGCGGGCGCCGCGCTGGCACGCTGATCCGACCGAGACGGCGACCGCCGGCCGGGGTACCGTGGCGGCATGACGACGGAGTCGACGTTCGCCCCGGAGTACCTCGCCGCCGCCCGCGCGTGGTTCGAGGAGGTGCTGCAGGCGGCGCGCGCCGTGCACGCGATCGGGGAGCGCGGCGCGGCCGAGGGGATCCTGCTGGCGCTGGATCGCTGGCTCCTCGCACGGGACGTCTCGTCGGGCCCGTCGGCGGAGCTGGCGATGGTCGTGCAGGCGATCCTCGGCGACGACGTGATGCGCCCGTTCGGCCCCTACGACCCCGCGACCTCCGTGCTGGGCAACCCCGTGGGCGCGCACATCACCCTCACCTTCGACGACGCGGCCGCCCTCGGCCGCGCCGTCTTCGCCCGGCTCGACCCCTGACGACGCCTTGCACTGGTCGCTTCATCTCCGCGGCTTCGACGCTCCGTTCAGCAACCGGTGAGGTGCAACCGATCGGTTGAACCGACGAGCAACCGAAGGGTGCAACCGATCGGCTCAACCGGTGAGCAAGCCAAAGCGCAACCGATCACTGTGCGAGCGAAGCGAGCGTGCGGGCGCTCATGCGCCCGCCCCGCGGCGCGAAGCGCCGCCTCGTCGGCGCGGGAGCGCCGACGCGAGCACGCGAGCGGCACCCGCGCAGCGGGTGCCCGAGCGCGCGCAGATCCAAATGAACTAAGCCAGCGCATCCACGATCGGGCGGAACTTCACCCGCGTCTCGAGCAGCTCGGCCTCCGGCACGCTGCCCTCGACGATCCCGCCGCCCGCGTGCGCCGTGACGGCGCGGGTGGCGCCCTCGACGGGGCCGAACTGGGCGCAGCGCAGCGCGATGGCCCATTCGCCGTCGCCGTCCCCGTCGATCCAGCCCACGGGGCCGGCGTAGCGGCCGCGGTCGAACGGCTCGAGGCGACGGATCGCGGCGACGGCCGCGTCGGTCGGGGTGCCGGCCACGGCGGCGGTCGGGTGCAGGGCGCGCACCATGTCGAGCGCGGTCGATCCGTTCGAGAGGGTGCCCTCGACGTCGGTCGCGAGGTGCCACAGGTTGGGCAGGCGCAGCATGAACGGCTGCTCGGCGGCGGCCAGGGCCGAGGTGTGCGGCCGCAGCGAGCGCAGCACGCTCTGCACGGCGTAGTCGTGCTCGGCGTTGTCCTTGTCGCTCGAGGCGAGCTCGGCGGTGATGGCCGCGTCCTCGTCGGCGTCGGCGCCGCGCGGCCGCGTGCCGGCCAGCACGCGGGCGGTCACCGTGCCGCGGCGGACCGTCACGAGCGTCTCGGGGCTGGCCCCGATGATCCCGTCGATGGCGAAGGCCCACGTGTCGGGGTACCCGGAGGCGAGGGCGCGCACGAGGCGGCGCAGGTCGGCGCCGGCCGGCACGGTGCCCGAGATGTCACGCGCGACGACCACCTTGCTGAGCTCGCCCGCGCGGATGGCGTCGAGCGCGGCCCGCACGGCGGCGCCGTGTGCCTCGGGATCCATCGCGCCGGGGCCGAGGGTCGCCGACCACTGCCCGCCGTACTCGCGCGGTTCCGCATCCGGCGCGGATCCGCCGAGTCGGTCGATCCGCGTCATCCACGCGCGACCGTCGCGGCGCCCGATCACCGTGGAGGGCACGACGAGCGTGCTCGGCGCCGACGAGGCCTCGTCGAAGGCGAACGCGCCGAAGCCGACCAGGCCGGTGCCGGGAAGGCGCACCTCGTCGTCGACGTCGGTGGCCTGCGCGATCGCGCGCCACACGTCGGCGAGGGCGTCGAGTCGGCCGTCCTCTCCCACGTCGAGCCGCAGCACCTCGGGGCCGGCGCCGATGAGGCCGTCGCCGCGCCGCAGCCACGCGATCGGATCGGACGCCGACGCGTAGCGGAGCGGATCGTCGACGGGATCGATCTCGCGGGTCGTGGCGACGAGTCGCGGCAGCGAGATCGGATCGGACACCCCACAAGCGTACGCCGGGGCGGCTCCCACGCTCCGCGGGCGGCGCTCGGACGGGCTCCCCAGGAAGCACCCGCCTAGACTCGATCGGGTGAGCACCGAGCCCAATCGCGCCGATCTCGGCAAGGACCCGACGCGCGTCAGCCGGATGTTCGACCAGGTCGCCGCGCGATACGACCTCACGAACATCGCGATGACCTTCGGGCTCGACGGGCTGTGGCGCGAGGCCACGACCCGCGCGGTCGACCCGCAGCCGGGGGAGCGGATCCTCGATCTCGCCGCCGGCACGTGCCGCTCGTCCGCCTCGCTGGCCCGCCGCGGCGCGCACGTGGTCGCCGCCGACTTCTCGCCCGGCATGCTCGCCGAGGGGCAGCGCCGCTTCGGCGACGTGCGCAACCTCGAGTTCGTGCAGGCCGATGCCACGGCCCTGCCGTTCGCGGACGACTCCTTCGACGCCGTGACGATGTCGTACGGGCTGCGCAACGTGAACCAGCCGCGGCAGGCGCTCGCCGAGCTGCTGCGCGTGACCAAGCCGGGCGGGCGCCTCGTCATCAACGAGTTCTCGACGCCGCCGAACCCCCTCTTCCGCGCGCTGTATCGCTTCTACGACGACCGCGTGCTGCCGCGGGTGGCGCGCCTGGTCGGCTCGAACGGCGAGGCGTACGACTACCTGAACGAGTCGATCCGCGCGTGGCCGGATCAGCGGACGCTGGCGGGATGGATCCGCGAGGACGGCTGGACCGACGTCGCCTACCGGAATCTCACGTTCGGCATCGTGGCCCTGCACCGGGCGCGCAAGCCCGCTCCGTCCGCCTGATCGCGGCTTGTAGGCTGGCAGGGTGACCCAGAGCCCCAGCGCGGCGGAGCGTTCGCGGATGGCGAGTCGCTTCGGACTGAGCGACCGCATCTTCGCGACCCCGGGCGCCCGCCGGCTCGTCGGCCGGATCGAGGAGGGGCTCGAGCGCGTCGAGACCGAGCTGTCGGAGGAGCTGCACTCCACCGACGCGCTCGTCGACGCCACGTCGCGCTACCTCTACGAGGCCGGCGGCAAGCGCGTGCGGCCGATGCTCGCGCTCCTGGCGGCGCAGCTCGGCGAGGGCGCGACGACCGAGGTCATCACCGCGGCGAAGGCCCTCGAGCTCACGCACCTCGGATCGCTCTATCACGACGACGTCATGGACGGCGCGGACCGCCGCCGCGGCGTCGCGAGCGCGCACGAGGTGTGGGGCAACAGCATCGCGATCCTCACCGGCGACCTGCTCTTCTCGCGCGCGAGCGTCATGATGGCGCAGCTGGGCAAGCGCGCCATGGAGCTGCAGGCGCAGACCTTCGAGCGCCTCGTGCTGGGTCAGATGCACGAGACGATCGGCGCGCAGCCCGGCGACGAGCCCGTGGCCTTCTACATCCAGGTGCTCGCCGACAAGACCGGGTCGCTCATCGCGGCGGCCGCGCAGGCCGGCGCCCTGTTCTCCGGAGCGGACGCGCGCTACCACGAGCCGCTGCGGCAGTTCGGCGAGAAGGTGGGCGTCTCGTTCCAGCTCATGGACGACGTCATCGACCTCTCGGCCGATCCCGCCGAGACGGGCAAGGTGCCCGGCACCGACCTGCGCGCGGGCGTGCCGACCATGCCGTACCTGCTGCTGGACGAGCTGGATCCCGCGCTGAAGTCCCGCATCGATGCGGGCGTGGAGCGGATCGCGGCGGGCATCGACCCGTCGGTGCTCGACGACGAGATCGCCGAGCTGCGCGACCACGAGGCCACGGCGCGCACGTGCGAGCTGGCCGAGTCGTGGACGCGCGAGGCGATCGCGCTGCTCGACGTGCTGCCGCGCGGCGGCGTGCGCGAGGCCCTCACCCGCTTCGCCGAATCGCTCGTCGACCGCAGCAGCTGACGCCGGCGCGGCGTCCGCTCAGGAGCGGCGCGCGAGACTGGATGGCGCGCCCCGCCGGACGTGCAAGGAGAGGAAACCATGACCAAGCTGAGGCTGGCCATCGTCGGCGCCGGACCCGCCGGCATCTACGCCGCGGACATCCTGCTCAAGACGGAGCGGAAGTTCGACGTCTCGATCGACCTCTTCGAGCACCTGCCGGCGCCCTACGGGCTCGTGCGCTACGGCGTCGCGCCGGATCACCCGCGCATCAAGGGCGTCATCAATGCCCTGCGGGAGGTGCTCGATCGCGGCGACATCCGCATCTTCGGCAACGTGCGCTTCGGCGAGGACATCGTGCTCGACGACCTGCAGCGGCACTACCACGCGGTGATCTTCGCCACGGGCGCCGTGCGCGACGCCGAGCTCGACATCCCGGGCATCGACGCCGAGGGATCCTTCGGCGCCGCCGACTTCGTGAGCTGGTTCGACGGGCACCCCGACGTGCCGCGCACGTGGCCCCTCACCGCCGCGAGCGTCGGCGTGATCGGCAACGGCAACGTCGCGCTCGACATCAGCCGCATGCTGGCCAAGCACGCCGAGGACCTGCTGCCCACCGAGGTGCCGCAGAACGTCTACGAGATCCTCGAGGCCTCGCCCGTGACCGATGTGCACGTGTTCGGACGGCGCGGGCCCGCGCAGGTGAAGTTCACGCCCCTCGAGCTGCGCGAGCTGGGCGAGCTGCGCGACGTCGACATGGTCGTGTACGACGAGGACTTCGACTACGACGACGCCTCGCGCGCCGCGATCGAGTCGAACAAGCAGGTCAAGGTGATCGACCGCGTGCTGCAGTCGTGGCGCCAGCGGCCCTCGGCCAACAACGCCGGCGGCACGGCGTCGCGCCGCCTGCATCTGCACTTCTGGGCGCGCCCCGTCGAGGTCAGGACCGACGCCGAGGGCCGCGTGGCCGCGCTCGTGTACGAGCGCACCCGCCCCGACGGCCAGGGCGGCGTGGAGGGCACGGGCGAGCTGCGCGAGGTGCCCATGGGTCAGCTCTACCGCGCCGTCGGCTACTTCGGATCGCCGCTGCCGGGCGTGCCGTTCGACGAGCGCCACGGCGTGATCCCGAACCACGAGGGCCAGGTGCTCGCGGCCGACTCGAACGAGCGCGTGCCCGGCATGTACGCCACGGGATGGATCAAGCGCGGCCCCGTCGGCCTCATCGGGCACACGAAGTCCGACGCCATGGAGACCATCCAGCACCTCGTCAACGACCAGGGCTCGTGGTGGCAGCCGGAGGATCCGTCGGAGGACGCGATCCCGGCCCTGCTGGCCGAGCGCGGCGTGCAGTGGACCGACCTGGAGGGCTGGCACCGCCTCGACGAGCACGAGATCGCGCTGGGCGAGCCGCACGGCCGCGCCCGCATCAAGGTCGTGCCCCGCGAGGACATGGTCCGCATCTCCCGCGGGGAGTAGCTTTTCTTTTTTGGATCTGCGCCGCTCGGGCACCCGCTGCGCGGGCGCCGCTCGCGTGCCCGCGCCGGCGCTCGCGCGCCGGCGAGGCGGCGCTTCGCGCCGCGGGGCGGCCACATCGGCGGCCGCACGCTCGCTTCGCTCGCACAGTGATCGGCTGCGCGGTGGCTTGGTCGGACCCGTCGTTTGGCCCGACCGGTTGCACCGCATCGGTTGCTGAACGGAGCGCCGAAGGCGCGGAGATGAAGCGACCACCGCAAGCGGGGCGGCCGCCTGCGGTCAGGGCTTGGGGATGGGCTGCAGGCGCGACAGCTGCGTGACGTGGCGCGGCTCGAGCTCGGCCAGCGTCGAGACACCCAGCAGCGCCATCGTCCGGACGATCTCGCTGCGCAGGATGTCGATCGCGCGATCCACGCCCGCGCGCCCGCCGGCCATGAGGCCGTAGAGGTAGGCGCGGCCGATGAGCGTGAACTTCGCGCCGAGGGCGATCGAGGCGACAATGTCGGCGCCGTTCATGATGCCGGTGTCGATCATCACGGTGGTGTCGCGGCCGACCTCCTTGACCACGTGCGGCAGGAGGTGGAACGGCACGGGGGCGCGGTCGAGCTGGCGGCCGCCGTGGTTGGAGAGGATGATGCCGTCCACGCCCAGGTCGACGAGGCGCTTGGCGTCGGCGACGTTCTGCACGCCCTTGATGACGATCTTCCCCGGCCAGATGCCGCGGATGACGTCGAGATCCTCATAGCTGATCGTCGGATCCATCGCCGCGTTCAGCAGCTCGCCCACGGTGCCGCCCGTCGACGACAGCGAGGCGAACTCCAGCTTGGGTGTCGTGAGGAAGTCGAACCACCACCACGGGCGGGGGATCGCGTTCACGATCGTGCCGAGCGTGAGCTGCGGCGGGATCGAGAAGCCGTTGCGCTTGTCGCGCAGGCGGGCGCCGGCGACCGGGGTGTCGACCGTGAACTGCAGCGTGTCGAAGCCGGCCTCGGCCGCGCGGCGCGCGAGGCCGTACGAGATCTCGCGGTCGCGCATGACGTACAGCTGGAACCAGTTGCGGCCGTGCGGGTTGGCGGCCTTCACGCCCTCGATCGAGGTGGTGCCGAGCGTCGAGAGGGTGAAGGGGATGCCCGCGGCCGCGGCGGCGCCCGCCCCGGCCGTCTCGCCCTCGGTCTGCATCAGGCGCGTGAAGCCCGTGGGCGCGATGCCGAAGGGCAGGGCCGACGGGCCGCCCAGGATCTCGGTGCTCGTGTCGACGTTCTCGGCCGGCCGCAGGATGTCGGGGTGGAACTCGATGTCCTCGAACGCCTGCCGCGCGCGGGCCAGCGACAGCTCGCCCTCGGCGGCGCCGTCGGTGTAGTCGAACGCCGCGGCGGGCGTGCGCCGCTTGGCGATCGCGCGCAGGTCGCCGATCGTGAGGGCGGCGTCGAGGCGGCGCGTGCGCGCGCTGAGCGTGGGCCGCTTGAACTTCATGAGCTCGAACACGTCGGCCGGGCGGGGGAACTGTCGGGTGACCATGGGCACTGCCTTCAGGGACGGGCGCGCGGCGCGTGGCGGCGCGGCTGGTGGGAGCGGGAGACGGTCTCGCGCAGGCTCTCGAGCGAGCCGGAGACGAGGGCCGCGGCGCGGGCCTGCACGAGGAGGTTACCAAGGGCCGTGGCCTCGACGGGGCCGGCGAGCACCTCGAGGCCGGAGCGGTCGGCGGTGCGCTGGCAGAGCAGTTCGTTGAGCGCGCCGCCGCCGACGATGTGGATCGTCTCGACGGCGACGCCCGACAGCTCGGAGGCCTTGCGCACGGCGTCGGCGAAGGCCTGCGCGAGGCTCTCGACGATCGAGCGTGCGAAGGCGGGCCGGTCCTGCGGCACGCGCAGGCCGCGCTCGCCGAGCCACTGCGCGATCCGCGCCGGCATGTCGCCGGGTGGCAGGAAGACCGGGTCGTTCGCGTCGAACACCGGCACCTCGGCGTCGAACTCGGCCGCCGCGCTCAGCAGGGCGGGCAGATCGACGGCGGCGCCGTCCTCGGCCTCCCACGCGCGCACCGACTCGCTCAGCAGCCACAGGCCCATCACGTTGTGCAGGAAGCGGACGCGGTCGTCCACGCCGCCCTCGTTCGTGAAGTTCGCCTCGCGCGCCGCGTCGGTGAGCACGGGCTGCTCGGTCTCCACACCCACGAGGCCCCACGTGCCGCACGAGATGTAGGCGGCGCGGTCGGCGCGCATCGGCACCGCGACGACGGCCGAGGCGGTGTCGTGCGATCCGACGGCGACGACGGGCGCGTCGCCGCCCACCTCCGCCGCCACGTGCGGCAGGAGCGAGCCGATGCGCGCGCCCGGATCGACGAGCTCCGGCAGGATCGCGGTCGGCACGCCGATCCGCTCCGCCAGCTCCGCATCCCACGCGCGCGTGCGCACGTCGAGCAGGCCGGTGGTCGAGGCGTTCGTGCGCTCGGCCGTCTTCTCGCCCGTCAGCAGCCACGCGAACAGGTCGGGCACGAGGAGCAGGCCGTCGGCGAGCCCGAGCAGGCCCGCCTCGCGCTCGCACGCCAGCTGGTACAGCGTGTTGAACGGCAGGAACTGCAGGCCGTTGCGGCGGTAGAGCTCCTCGAACGGCACGGCGGCGTGCACGAGCTCCACGCCGCGGGCCGTGCGCTCGTCGCGGTAGTGGAACGGCGTGCCGAGCATGCGGTCGCCCCGCATGAGCGCGTAGTCCACCGCCCACGAGTCCACGCCGATCGAGCGGATCTGCGGCTCGGCCGCGAACGCCGCGCCCAGTCCGTCGAGCGCGCCGCGGTACAGCGCGATGAGGTCCCAGTGCAGCCCGCTGGGGGTGCGCACGGGCGCGTTCGGGAACCGCCCGACGGTCTCCATGGCGATGGATCCGCCGTCGAAGCGCCCCACGATCACGCGCCCGCTCGTCGCCCCCAGGTCGACCGCCGCGACGGCGCCCGACCCGCTCACGACGGTTCCCCGGCTGCACAACGAAGGAGATCCGTGGTCGCCGTGGCGTCCGGGCGGCGGGAAACCGCGGACGATCCGGTGCGGCGCGCCCGGTCTTCCTTCGTTGTGCAGACGCGCAGGGGAGTGATCACGCCGCTCATCGCAGGAACGCCTGGGCCACGCCCGAGTCGACCGGGATGTGCAGGCCGGTCGTGCGGCTGAGCTCGGGGCCCGTGAGCACGTACACGGCGTCGGCGACGTTCTCGGGCACGACCTCGCGCTTGAGGATGGTGCGGTTGGCGTAGAACTGGCCGAGCTCCTCCTCCTTGACCCCGTACGTCGCGGCGCGGTTGGCGCCCCAGCCCGAGGCGAAGATGCCCGAGCCGCGCACGACGCCGTCGGGGTTGATGCCGTTCACGCGCACGCCGTGCTCGCCGAGCTCGACCGCCAGCAGGCGCACCTGGTGCGCCTGGTCGGCCTTCGTCGCCGAGTACGCGATGTTGTTCGGGCCCGCGAAGACCGAGTTCTTGGACGAGATGTAGACGATGTCGCCGCCCATGCCCTGCTCGATGAGCGGCTTCGCGGCGGCCTTCGAGACGAGGAACGATCCCTTCGCCATGACGTCGTGCTGCAGGTCCCAGTCCTTCTCGGTGGTCTCCAGCAGCGGCTTCGACAGCGACAGGCCCGCGTTGTTCACGACGAGGTCGATGCCGCCGAACGCGAGCAGCGTCGCGTCGATCGCGGCCTGCACGCCGTCGGCGTCGGCGACGTTCGCCGCCACGCCGATCGCGACGTCCGTCGATCCGAGCTCGGCCGCGACGGCCCGCGCCTTCTCGAGGTCGAGGTCGGCGACGACCACGCACGCGCCCTCCTTCGCCAGGCGCGTGGCGATGGCCTTGCCGATGCCCGAGGCCGCGCCGGTGACGAATGCGATCCGGCCCTGGTGCGTCTTGGGCTTCGGCATGCGCTGCAGCTTGGCCTCCTCGAGCGCCCAGTACTCGATCCGGAACTTCTCGGCGTCCGAGATGGGGGCGTACGTCGACAGCGCCTCGGCGCCGCGCATCACGTTGATCGCGTTGACGTAGAACTCGCCCGCCACGCGCGCGGTCTGCTTGTTGGCGCCGTAGCTGAACATGCCCACGCCGGGCACGAGCACGATGAGCGGATCGGCGCCGCGCATGGCGGGGCTGTCGGCGGTCGCGTGCGCCTCGTAGTACGCGGTGTAGTCGGCGCGGTACTGCGCGTGCAGCTCCTTCAGGCGCGCGATCGACTCCTCGACGGAGGCCGAGGCCGGCAGGTCGAGCAGCATCGGCTTGACCTTGGTGCGCAGGAAGTGGTCGGGGCAGCTCGTGCCCAGCTCCGCCAGCGCGGGGGCCTTCTCGGAGGCGAGGAAGTCGAGGACGACGTCGGCGTCGGTGAAGTGCCCGACCATCGGCTTGTCGTGGCTGGCCAGCCCGCGGATCGTCGCCGCGAGGGCGGCCGCCTTGGCGCGGCGCTCGTCCTCCGGCAGCGCCTCGAAGCCGGGGCGGACGGATCCGAACGGCTCGGCCTTGCCGTGCGCGTCGATGTACGCCTGCGCGGTCTCGATGATCCAGAGCGAGTTGCGCTCGCTCTCCTCGCTCGTCTCGCCCCACGCGGTGATGCCGTGACCGCCCAGGATCGTGCCGATCGCCTGCGGGTTCTGCTTCTTGATCTCGGCGATGTCGAGCCCGAGCTGGAAGCCGGGGCGGCGCCACGGCACCCACACGACCTTGTCGCCGAAGATCTTCCGCGTCAGCTCCTCGCCGTCGGCCGCCGTCGCGATCGCGATGCCGCTGTCGGGGTGGAGGTGGTCGACGTGCGCGGCGTCGACGAGGCCGTGCATGGCGGTGTCGATCGAGGGAGCGGCGCCGCCCTTGCCGTGCAGGCAGTAGTCGAAGGCCGCGACCATCTCGTCCTCGCGCTCGATGCCGGGGTAGACGTCGACGAGCGCGCGCATGCGGTCCAGGCGCAGCGTCGCGAGCCCCGCCTCGGTGAGCGTGCCGAGGTCGCCGCCGGATCCCTTCACCCACAGCAGCTCGACGGGCTCGCCGGTGACGGGGTCGATGTCGGTGCCCTTCGCCGACGTGTTGCCGCCGGCGTAGTTGGTGTTCTTCGGGTCGGAGCCCAGACGGTTGCTCCGGGCGATGAGTGCCTCAACGGCGGGGTTGGTCATGCGTGTCCCTTCGGACGCGGTGTTATGTCATGTGAAAGATAACAGAGTCAAACGTTATCCGGAAGCGCTCACAGGATCTCCGCGGCGTCCCGATACGGATCCAGCTGCGGGTCGCGCGGATCGAGCTCGGTGACGAGCGTGGCGAACTCCCCGACCTCGAGGGCGCGCGCCGACGCGCGATGGCCGAGCTTGCGTGAGTCGACGCACAGCACCGTGCGCGTGGCGCCGCGTGCCATCACCCGCTTCACCTCGGCCTCCTCGATCGACACCTCGGACGTGCCGTCCTCGGCGTCGACGGCGGCGGCCGAGGCGAAGAAGACGTCGACATAGACCGATTCGAGCGCGCGGTGCGCCATGGGGCCGACGAGGCTGCCCGTCGTGGGTTCCGCCGTTCCCCCTGACAGCACGGCGGTGACACCCTCGAGTCGGCTCAGCACCTGGAACGACTCGAAAGCGTTCGTGTAGACCGCCAGCCGCTCGCGTGCCCCGAGTGCTCCCGCCAGCGTGTGCGTGGTCGTCGAGGCATCGAGGGCGATCGCCCCGCGCTGCGGCACGAGGGCGAGCGCCTTCGCCGCGATGGCGCGCTTCGCCGTCGCGCGCACGGCGAGCCGGGCATCGAAGGCGCGCGCCGTCTCGGGAGCCACCGCGCCGCCGCGTACCCGCCGCACACGGCCCTCCGTCTCCAGCTCCAGGAGATCCCGGCGGATGGTCATGCTCGAGACGGCGAACAGCTCGGCGGCGGCGTCGATCAGCACGCCGTCCGGTTCGTGGGCGAGGGCGACGAGCCGCTCGCGGCGCCGTTCGACATCGAGATCGCGGAGGGGCATGGGGGAATCCTAAGAGGCTCGCGGCGTCCGGCTCCGCGCCCGGGGAGGGGAGGCGGAGGGCGCGCACCCCCCGAGCCCCGGAACGTGAGCCGACGTGTGTTGACACGACCACGGCCGCGCGCTAGCTTCATTGAAATCAATTCGGGTTCAATGAACCATACGCGAGGTAGGCGACGACGCCCTCGGCGTCCGTCGCCGGATCGAAGGAGATCATGACGAAGGCTGGGCCCTACGACGGTGTGACGTCCGAGACGGCGGCGATGGAGCGCGCCATGGAGGCGGGCGGGGGGATCCTGCGCCTCGCACCCGCGTGGGTGCCGCGCGCCTTCTGCGCGCCGGCGAAGCGCCTGCGCCTGCACCCGGACGACTACTTCCCGCTCGCCAAGGACCGCGGCGGGATCGACGAGCGCTGGCTGGCGTCGGCGATCCGGGCGGACAACGGGCCTCTCACCGACCCGTTCGAGGGCCTTTCGCTGGTCGTCGGCCCGGACGGGGCGCTCATCCCGTTCGACGAGTTCATCGCCCACTTCCGTGCGGACGCCATCGGGCGGCACTGGGACACGCACGGGCTGTGGCCGATGTACTCGAAATTCTTCGACAACCTCGCGCCGCTGCCCTTCCACATCCACCACCGGGACGAGCACGCCGCCCTCGTCGGCAAGCCGGGCAAGCCCGAGGCCTACTACTTCCCGCCGCAGATGAACAACCACCCCGGCGAGTTCCCGTACACCTTCTTCGGCCTGCACCCGGAGACGACCAGGCAGCAGGTGCTGGACAAGCTGGAGGCCTTCCTCCGGGGCGGGGACAACCGCATCACCGACCTGTCGAAGGCGTACCGGATCACGCCCGGCACCGGCTGGGATGTGCCGGCCGGGGTGCTGCACGCGCCGGCGAGCATGTGCACCTATGAACCGCAGGCGGCGTGCGACGTGTTCGCGATGACGGAGTCCTGGTCGAACCACCGGGAGGTGCCCGACGATCTCCTGTGGAAGGACGTGCCCGAGGACCGACGGGGAGACCTGGAGTTCATCGTCGAACTCGTCGACTGGGACCGCAACGTGGACCCGGAGTTCTGGAGCCACCGGTTCACGCCCCCCGTGCAGACCTCCGCGTCCGCAGCCGCCGGCGGCCGCGACTACGTCGAGAAGTGGGTCACCTACCGGTCCGACAGCTTCAGCGCCAAGGAGCTCACCGTGCGACCGGGAGGCACCGCCACGGTCGCGGACGCGGATGCGCATGGGCTCATCGCCGTCGGCGGCGTGGGAGAGATCAACGGGCAGCACATCGCCGCCATCTCGTCCATTCGTTACGGTCAGCTGTCCTCCGACGAGTTCTATGTCACCGCCGCGGCCGCGGCGAACGGCGTGACGATCCGGAACCTCTCGCCGACCGAGGACCTCGTCGTCCTCAAGCACTTCGGCCCCGGCAACGGCGAGCTCGAGCGCGACCGTGCGATGCTCCCGCTGGGACGGCCGTGACCGCCCCCGGGGAGCGCCCTCCGCTCCACGGCGCGGACGAGAGGGAGCTCCCGCGCCGTGTGGGAGCGCTCAGCCAGGTCGCGCGGATCGACCGCTTCACGGAGGACGACGGGCCGGCCCGCGGCGCCCGGCGGCTGCGCATGATCACCGGGGGCGGGCTCGAGATCGACGTCCACCCGGATCGGGCTCTCGACCTCGGGCACGCCACCGTGCGGGGCGTTCCCGTCGCCTGGATCTCGCCGACGGGGATCGGCTCCCCTCACCTCGCGGAGCATGGCGGCACGGAGTGGCTGCGGACCTTCGGCGGCGGGCTGCTCGCGACCTGCGGGCTGGACACCTTCGGGCCACCCAGCACCGACGACGGGGTGGAGTACCCCATGCATGGGCGGGTCGGCACCACGCCCGCGTCGGTGAGCGAGATCCGTGTGGCCGACGGTGAGCTGCGCATCGCGGGCGAGGTGCGCCAGGCGAAGGTCTTCCAGGAGAACCTCGTGCTGCGGCGCACGCTGACGGCCCCCCTCGGCGGCACCGAGATCACGATCACGGACACCGTCACGAACGAGGGACTCTCGCCCGCGGGGCATCTCGTGCTCTACCACGCGAACTTCGGGTGGCCGCTGCTCGACGAGCGCGCCGCGCTCGAGATCCCGTCCCGGCGCGTCACCCCGCGCGACGCGGCCGCGGCCGCGGGCGTCGCCCGATGGGCGGAGATCGAGCCCCCGCAGCCCGGCTTCGCCGAGCAGGTGTTCCTCCACGACTTCAGCGCGGGGGAGGGGCGCGCGGTCATCGACAACCCCGCCGTCGACGTGCGGTGCGAGCTCCTGTTCGACGCGAAGACGCTGCCCGCTCTGCATCAGTGGAAGATGTCCGGCGTCGGGCACTACGTGATGGGGCTGGAGCCCGCGAACGTGGGCCACATCCAGGGGCGTGCCCGGGCTCGGGCCGACCGCGTGCTGCCCGTGCTCGAGGTCGGCGAGTCCGTGACCTACTCCCTCACCTTCCGTTTCGGTCCCTCGCAGAGGAGAGGACGATGACAACGACCCGCGTCGCCGCCCTGCACATGCGGGGCATCGGCAAGTCCTTCCCGGGCATACGGGCGCTCTCGGACGTGGAGCTGGAGGTGCACCCCGGTGAGGTGCACGCGATCGTCGGAGAGAACGGTGCCGGCAAGTCCACGCTGATGAAGATCCTCGCGGGGATCTACCAGCCCGACGACGGCACGATCTCGCTCGACGGTGAGGAGGTGCACCTCGCCGGGCCGATCGACGCGCGCCGTCGCGGCATCGGCATGGTGTATCAGGAGCTCAACCTGGTTCCCGACCTGACCGTCGCGGAGAACATCAGCCTCGGCCGCACGCCCGCGCGCGGCGGATTCGTCGATGCGCGCACGCTGCTCTCCCGGGCGCAGCAGGTGCTCGACGACCTGGACGCCCACGTCGACCCGCTGCAGCTGGTCGGCTCGCTCACCGTGAGCCAGCAGCAGATCGTGGAGATCGCGAAGGCGTACGCGAGCGAGCCGCGCATCATGGTGCTCGACGAGCCCACCTCGTCGCTCAGCGAGCACGAGGCGCAGTCGCTGTTCCGGGTCGTGCGGCGGATGAAGGCGAACGGCGTCGCCGTCATCTACATCAGCCATCGGCTGCGGGAGGTGCTCGACCTGGCCGACCGTGTCACCGTGCTGCGTGATGGCCGCCACATCGAGACGCGCGACGTGGCGGGGATGACACCCAACGACATGATCCGCTCCATGGTGGGCCGTGACCTGACGGACGTGTTCCCGAAGCGCGAGGTCCCGATCGGCGACGTCGTCCTGGAGGTGCGCGGCCTGAGCCGCGCCGGCGTGTTCGAGGACGTGTCGCTCACGGCCCGCGCCGGTGAGATCGTGGGCCTCGCCGGGCTCGTGGGTGCGGGCCGCACCGAGGTGGCACGGGCGATCTTCGGGCTGGATCCGCATGATGCGGGCACCGTGCGCGTCGGCGGCGTGCAGGTGATCGCCTCCGACCCCCGCGGCGCGGTCGGCGCGGGAATCGCCTACGTTCCGGAGGACCGCAAGCGCGACGGGATCGCGCCCCAGCTGTCGATCCGAGACAACCTCTGTCTGTCCGTGTTGCCGTCGCTGAGCCGCCTCGGCTGGCTGTCCCGTCGGCGCGAGAACGCCGTCGCGAGGGAGCAGGTGGAGGCGCTCGGCGTCTCCCCGCCTCTCGTGGAGCGCAGCGTGTCCACCTTGAGCGGCGGAAACCAGCAGAAGGTCGTGCTCGGGAAGTGGCTGGCGGCCAAGCCGCGCGTGCTCATCCTCGACGAGCCGACGCGGGGCGTGGACGTCGGCGCCAAGGCCGACATCCACACCATCATCGGTGCCCTCGCGGCCGCCGGCGTGGCCATCGTGATGATCTCCTCCGAGCTTCCCGAGGTGCTGGCCGTGAGCGACCGCGTGTACGTCCTCCACGAGGGCCGCGTCACCGGCGAGCTCAGCCGCGCCGAGGCCACGGAACAGGTCGTGATGAAGGCGGCGACAGGAGAAAGCGAATGACCCTCACCGGATCGATGGCCGGTCCCCGGCTGACACGAGAACGGGGCGCCACCCGCGCGCTGAGCTGGGTGGGCTTGCCCGGCGGCATCGTGGCGCTGCTGCTGATCGGCGCGCTCCTGAGCCCGCAGTTCCTCACCGCGCGCAACCTCACGAACGTGCTGATCAACATGTCGATCGTCGGCGTCATCGTCGTCGGCATGACCTTCGTGTTCATCACGCGCGGCATGGCCGATCTGTCCGTGCCCGCCACCGTCGCCGTCGGCGGGATCCTCGTGCTCGCGCTCCAGCCGCAGATCGGCAGCATCCCGGCGGCGGTGGTCGCCGTGCTCGTCGCCACCGCGGCCGGAGTGCTCAACGGCGTGTTGATCGGGTACGCGGGCCTGAACCCCGTCATCACGACCCTCGCGACGGGGATCATCGTCCTCGGCATCGCCCAATCGGCGGTGGGAGGTGTCATCGTCTACGGCAGCGACAAGCAGATGCAGGGCTTGCTCACCAGCCGCATCCTCGGCGGCGTCCCCGTGATCGTCCTGATCTTCCTTGCCGTGGCCGTCCTGGGCCACCTCGTGCTCTCACGCACCGTCCTCGGTCGCTGGACGTACGCCGTCGGGTCCAACCCGTACGCCACGCGCGCGAGCGCCGTACCGGTCAAGCGCACGCGGGCCGCGGCCTTCGTGCTCACGGCGGGCCTGGCGGGCTTCAGCGGGGTGCTGCTCGGGCTGACGCTGCAGACCGCCCGTCCCGGGATCGGTCTCGGCTACGAGTTCGACGCGATCACCGCCGTCGTCGTGGGCGGCGTCAGCCTCCTCGGCGGGTTCGGGAACATCCCCCGGGCGATCGGCGGGCTGCTGTTCGTCCAACTGCTCACGAACATCCTCGTGCTGCAGGGAGTGCCCACGGAGCCGCAGGGGCTCATCAAGGGGGCGCTCATCGCGGGCGCGGTGGCGCTCGATATCGCGCTGCGACGCAGAGGAGGAGACCGATGAACACCGCCCGTCGATTCTTCGACGGCCCCATCTTCCTGGGGCTCGTGCACTACCGGGTGATCATCATCCTCGTGGCGACCCTGATCGTCGGCGCCTCGACGGTTCCGGGATTCTTGGAGATGCGCTCGCTGAGCCTCAGCCTCGACAGGGTCGCCACCATGGGGCTCATCGCCGTCGGGCTCACGGTCGTGCTGATCGCGGGTCAGCTGGATCTGTCGGTCGGCGCGATCCTCGCGCTGTCCGGCATCGCCGCGATCGGGCTGCAACCGCAGTTCGGGCAGTTCGGGGCCGCCCTCATCGGACTGGCCGTGGGCATCGGCGCCGGCATCGTCAACGGCATCCTCGTCGTGGTGCTCAAGGTGAACTCGCTGGTGGCCACGCTCGCGTCCATGCTGATGTTCCGGGCGCTGTGCCACACCCTCACCGACTCGCGTCCGGTCAGCGGGCTCGACCCGCTCTTCGGGCTGGCGGTGTCGCGCCCGATCGGCGGCCTGTTCAGCCTGCGCACTTTCCTGTTCTTCGCCGCGGTGGTGCTGCTGGCCATCTGGCTCTCGCGCACCGTGGCGGGCCGGAACCTGTTCGCCGTCGGCAGCAACCACGTCAGCGCCACCGCGAGCGGTGTGCGGTCGCACGGTTACCTCTTCGGCGCGTTCGTCTTCAGCGGGCTCATGGCCGGCGTCGCCGGCGTCGTGCAGAGCCTCGCGGTCAACACGGGCTCGCCCGTGTTCGGCGAGACGATCGCGCTCACGGCGATCGCGGCGGTGGTCATCGGCGGCACCCGCCTCGAGGGCGGGCGGGGCTCGGCGTGGGGCACCCTCGGCGGTCTGCTCGTGCTGGCCGCGCTCACGACGGCGATGGAGTACCAGAGCGTGCCGTCGTACGTGCAGGACATCGTGACCGGCGTCATCCTGCTCCTCCTGATCCTTCTCGACCGCTTCGTGTCGAGCAAGACGCGGCGCGTCGAACCCCTGGACGCCGTGATCCGGCGATGGCGGATCACACGCCGCAACACCACCCCATCCGAAAGGACTCACGCACCATGAGAAGCACCCACCTGATCGGCAGCGTCGCCGTGGGACTGACCGCGCTCGCGCTCGCCGGATGCGCCGGTGACAGCGGCGCAGCCGATGGTTCCCTGGACATCTGCTACATCACCGCCGCCGAATCGCACGCGTACGCGACCCCCGCCAACGAGGCGTTCCAGGCGGCGGCGGAGGAGGCGGGCGTGAACGTCACGCTCCTGAGCCAGGACTTCGATGTGCAGACCGGCACCGAGCAGCTGAACACCTGCATCGGCCGCAACCCGGACGGCATCGTGCTGTGGCCGCTCGACCCGCAAGCGTATGTGCCGGGCCTCGTGTCCGCCCAGGATGCCGACATCCCGGTCGTGCTCATCAACACCCCCATGGGCGAGCAGGCGGAGGGCCTGTACGCGTCGTTCACCGGCCCCGACGTCTACGAGGAGGGCGTGCTCTCCGCGGATGCGCTGAACGAGACGCTCGGTGGCGAGGGGAACGTCGTGATCATCGCCGGTCAGGCCGGCAACGGCACCACGATCGGACGCACCGACGGCTTCACGGATCGGCTGAAGGAGCTCGGGTCGGACATCGAGGTCCTCCAGACCGTCAACGCGGACTTCGATCAGCAGAAGGCGCTCGAGATGAGCCGCGACCTGATCACGCGGTTCGGTGACGACATCGACGGGGTGTACGCCAACGACGACACGATGGCGCGGGGATTCATCGACGCGTGGACGGAAGCGGGCAAGTCGCTCGAGGACATCCCGGCGATCGTCGGCATCAACGGCCAGCAGGACGCCTTCGAGGCGATCAAGGAGGGCTACTACACGGCCACGATCGTGCAGTCGCCCGTCGAGGACGGCCGGCTCGCCCTCGAAACGATCGTGAAGGTCGCCCAGGGGGAGTCGGTGGATGCGCGACTGCCCATCCCGCTCACCGTCGTGACCGCGGAGAACGTCGACTCCGAGGAGCCGGCGTTCTGATCCGTCGCGAGGGGGCCGGTCGCGTGTTCGCGACCGGCCCCCTCGCCGTCGGGGGTGCGGCGGGCGTCAGGTCGTCTCGCGCACGACGAGCTCCGGCTGCAGGACCACGTGATTGTTGCGCGGCTGCGGTGCATCGTGCCGCATCAGCTCCATCACCATGCGCACGGCGGTGGCCCCGAGAAGGCGGCGCGGCTGACGCACCGTCGTCAGTGGCGGGTGGGACAGCTGGGCCCACTCGAGGTCGTCGTACCCGACGACCGCCATCTCCTCCGGCACGCGCAGTCCGGCGCGGATGAGCGATTGGGTCGCCCCGAGGGCGACCATGTCGTTCGCGCAGACGAGCGCGGTCGGGCGTCGCTCCGGCTTGCGGTCGGCCAGCAGCGCGCCGGCGGCGCGGCCGGCCTGCACGGTCCACGATTCCGCCTCCAGCACATCGATCTCCACGTCGCCGGCGGCGCGCGCCGCCTCGCGCGCCCCTTCCAGCCGCATCCGCACCTTGGGGGAGCTTTCGGGGTGCCCGACGAAGGTGATCCGGCGGTGACCGCGGGCGATGAGGTGGGCGGTTCCCAGGCGGCCGCCGAGCCTGTCGTCCACGACGACGCTCCAGGCGTCGCGCGCCTCCTCGCCCACCCGGTCCACGAAGACGGTGGGGACGCCCCGGTCGCGCAGCATCTGCAGGCTGGAGCTGCGCTCGTCGACGGGCGAGATGATGATGCCCTGGACGCGCTGCTGGACGAGGAGGTCGAGGTTCTGGTTCTCCCGTTCCGGGTCATAACCGCTGTTGGTGAGGACGACACCCGCGCCCACTTCGCGGGCGGTTTCCTCCGCGCCCAGTGCCACGTCCACAAAGAACGGGTTGTCGAGATTGGCCACGACGATGCCGAGGGTGCGAATGCGGCCCGGGCGGAACTGGCGGGCGCGCTGGCGCGGCGTGAAGCGAAGCTCACGGATGGCTTCGAGGACGCGCTCCCGCGTGGCGGCGTTGACGTAGAAGGGGCGGTTCAGGACATTGCTGACCGTTCCCGCCGACACACCGGCGCGCGCGGCGACGTCGCGGATCGTCACCGGCTTCGCCGAGCCCCCGTCGTTCATTGAACAAATCTAACCGGTCGCGCGCCGCGGCCCGCGACCCGCCGGCGCGGGTCGCGGGCGAGCGGTCAGACCTTCGCGGGCGCGTCGGTGTGCAGCGGCACGCGGTCACCGTAGCGCTCGCGCTCGATCTGCTCGAGCGTCTTGCCCTCGGTCTTGGGCGCCCAGATCGTGCCGATCAGGAGGGCGGCCGCCAGCAGGCCGAGGATGATCAGGCCGAGGTTCCCGAGGCCGATCGTGTTGAGCAGCACGGGGAAGACGAGGCTCAGCAGGCCGACCATGACGCGGGCCAGCATGAACAGCACGCCCTGCGCGCTCGCCCGGTAGCGGGTGGCGAACAGCTCAGCGGTCCACAGGCCGTAGAAGGCCTGCGCCCCGATGCCGGCCGAGACGCCCCACGCGACGGCGAAGAACACGAGCGAGACCATGCCGGGGGGAGCGTAGATGAGCACGATCCAGCCGACGATGCCCAGCAGCGCGCCGCCGAAGTACAGCCAGCGGCGGCTCACCCGGTCGCCGTAGCGCATGAAGCCGGCCCACGTGGCGAGCGCGGTGAGCGACCACACGAGCACCTGCAGCAGGTTCTGCTGGATCTCGTCGTGCAGGCCCGCCGCCTCGTAGACGCGCGGCTGGAAGATGCCGGCCTGGCCGGCGACCGTGTTCCAGAGGCCGTACACGCCGAGCAGGAACAGCAGGGCGCCCCAGTTCTTGGGGTTGCGCAGCAGGTCGACGATGCCCGAGAAGAACCCGCCGCGCGTGCCGGCGGCGGTGGCGGCGTCGCGCTCGTCCTTCCAGCGGCGCGACTCGGGCAGACCGCGGCGCACCCACCACGTGATGGCGGCGATCACGAACAGGTGCACGAAGATCAGGCGCGAGCCCATCAGGCCCAGCGGGTGCACGAGCACGGCCAGCAGGAAGCCGACGGCGGGCCCGATCGACCACGCCAGCTGGGCCGTGCCGACGTGCGCCGCGCGGTGCTCGTCCGGCGCCTCCTCGGCGATGTAGGTCCACGACGCGGGCACGCCCGCGCCCACGGCGATGCCCATGAGGATCACGCCGCCGAGCAGCATGGGAAGGCCCGCCGAGAACGCGACGAGCAGGGCGCCGATCATGAACACGATCAGGTCGTACGTGTAGATGAACTTGCGACCGAGGCGGTCGCACAGGGGGCCGCCGATGGCCGCGCCGATCGCGGCGCCGAAGGCGTTGGCCGAGAGGGCGGCGACCATGCCGACGACGCCGTCGTCGAAGCCGAACGCCTCCTGCCACAGGCCGAGGCTCGTTGCGAGGGCGATGATCGCCCCCGCCTCGATGTAGTTGGACATGGCGACCGCGATCGTCGCCTTCCACGCCGTGAGCGTGCGCTTCTGAGTGGTCATCAGGGTGCGTCTTTCCGTTCGGTGCGTCACGCGCCCCAGCCGGCCTGCTGGCCGCCGACGCGCTCGTTCTCGATCCGCTGCTGGTAGCCCGACTCGATCTGGGCCTGCATGGGGTCGGCGGGCAGGCCGCGCGACGCGCGCCACTCGGCCAACGCCGGGCGCACGTCCGTGTAGAACGCGTCCATGAACACCGCGTTGGCGGCGAGCGGGTCGCCGGCCACCTGCGCGGCGCGCAGCGCCGCCTGGTCGACGAGCAGCGCGCGGGCTGTCATCTCCTGCACGTTCAGCACCGAGCGGATCTGGCCGAGGATCTTGTTCTCGACGTTGTGGCACTGGTCGAGCATGAACGCCACGTCGGGGTTGTTCAGGCCGCCGCCGCGGATCACCTCGAAGACGATCCGGAACAGCTGGAACGGGTCGGCGGCGCCCACGATGAGGTCGTCGTCGGCGTAGAAGCGGCTGTTGAAGTCGAACGAGCCGAGCTTGCCGAGCCGCAGCAGCTGCATGACGATGAACTCGATGTTCGTGCCGGGGGCGTGGTGGCCGGTGTCGAGGCAGACCATGGCCTTCTCGCCGAGCGCCGACACCTGGGCGTAGGACGTGCCCCAGTCCGGCACGTCGGTGTGGTAGAACGCCGGCTCGAAGAACTTGTACTCGAGCACGAGGCGCTGGTCGTCGCCGAGGCGGTCGTAGATCTCCCGCAGCGACTCGTGCAGGCGATCCTGGCGGCCCCGCATGTCGGCCTGGCCGGGATAGTTCGACCCCTCGGCGAGCCAGATCTTGAGGTCGCGCGAGCCGGTCTCGTGCATCACGTCGATGCACGCGAGGTGGTGGTCGATCGCCTTGCGGCGCACCGCGGCGTCCTCGTGGGTGAGGGCGCCGAACTTGTAGTCGTCGTCCTGGAAGGTGTTGGAGTTGATCGTGCCGAGCGCCACGCCCTCGTCCTCGGCGTGCTTGCGGAGGTCGCCGAAGTCGCACATGTCCCACGGGATGTGCAGGGCCACGCTGGGCGCGAGGCCGGTGAGGCGGTGCACCTGCGCGGCGTCGGAGATCTTCTCGAACGGATCGCGCGGCGTGCCGGGGGTGGCGAACACCTTGAAGCGGGTGCCGGAGTTGCCGAACGCCCACGAGGGCAGCTCGATGGCCTGCTGCTCGAGGGCGGAGAGGATGTCGGGGCTGAGGGTGGTCACGGTGGGCCTTTCTCGCGCGGGCGTCGTCGCCCTGGGTGGTTCAGGATCGGGTCTGGGAGAGCTGCGTCTCGAGGTGGAACACCTCGGGATGCGTGGGTGCGCCCTGGTCGGCGCGCGCGTCGAGCTCGACGAAGAAGGGGCGCATCGACTCCTCCCAGCGCGCGGCCACCTCGCTCTGGGCGAGGTACGCGCGGGAGGCCTCGTCGTCGTCCGTCTCGTAGACGCCCACGAGCAGGCCGCCGCCGAGGTGGAAGATCGAGTAGTCGCGGCGCCCGGACGCGGCGATCTCGGCGAGCATCTCGGGCCACACGGGGGAGTGGCGGGCGATGTACTCGTCCACGAGCTCGGGGCGCACGCGCAGCGTGAAGCAGATTCGCTGCGGCTGGCGCGGGGCGGAGTCAGACGTGCTCATCATCGAGTCTTCCTGTCGTTCGGTGCGCCGTCGTCGCGTCACCTTCCGGGGTCCGACGCGCGATCCGCGCGCCGGATGAATCGTTTCATTATGAAACGATACATGCTCCGGGGGCAAACGAAGGGGACGGTATGGTGGTCAGCATCCGCGATGTGGCGGAGCGCGCGGGCGTCTCGGTCGGCACGGTCTCGAACGTCCTGAACCGCCCCGGCGCCGTGGCCGAGGACACGGTGCGGCGCGTGCGCGGCGCGATCGACGAGCTCGGCTATGTGCGCAACGACGCGGCGCGCCAGCTGCGCGCGGGGCGCAGCACCACCGTCGGTCTCATCGTGCTCGACGCCCGCAACCCGTTCTTCATGGACGTCGCGCGCGGCGCGGAGGACGAGGCGGCCGCCCGCGGGCTGTCGGTGATCGTGGGCAACAGCGGCGAGCAGGCCGATCGCGAGGCGGCGTACCTGAGCCTGTTCGAGGAGCAGCGCGTGCGGGGCGTGCTCGTCTCGCCGATCGGGGGCGAGCTGGAACGGCTCGCCCGGCTGCGCGACAAGGGCACGCCCGTCGTGCTCGTGGACCGCGGCGCGCCCGGGAGCGGCTTCTCGTTCGTCGCGGTCGACGACGAGCGCGGCGGCTACCTGGCCGCGAGGCACCTGCTGGATCGCGGGAGGCGCCGGATCGCGTACGTGGGCGGTCCCGAGGATCTGCGGCAGGTGGCGGATCGCCTCGCGGGCGCGCGGCGCGCGGTGGCGGAGGTGCCGGGCGCCTCTCTCGAGGCGGTCTTCCGATCGGCCCTCACGGTGCTCGAGGGGCGGGCGGCGGGAGACGCCCTGGCGGCGCGCGGCGCGGATCGCCCGGACGCCGTCTTCGCCGCCAACGACCTGCTCGCGATCGGTGTGATGCAGGCGCTCGTGATGACGCGCGACATCCGCGTGCCCGACGACGTCGCCCTCATCGGCTTCGACGACATCGACTTCGCGCAGTCCGCCGTCGTGCCGCTGTCGTCGGTGCGGCAGCCGAGCCACCTCATCGGCGCGACGGCCCTGGGCCTGCTCGCCGACGCGGCCGACGGCGCCGCCCCGCGCGAGATCCAGTTCGAGCCGGAACTGGTCATCCGCGCCTCGACGGAGTGAGTGTTCTTTTCAGAAGCGTCTGCGCGCGCTCGGGCACCCGCTGCGCGCGCCCGCGCAGCGGGTGCCCGAGCGGCGCAGACTCAATAAGAAGACGGCTGATTCAGCCCTGGGCGCGGCGCGGGGTGCGGGGCGCGGACGAGCCCGACGACGTGCTGTACACCGAGGGGGCACCGGAGCGGCCGACCGGGGCGCCCTGGCCCGAGCGGCGCTGGCCCTGGGCCGCTCCGCCCGATCCCTGTCCGGATCCGCCGCGGCGGCGGCGCTGGCCCGAGCCCTCGCGCGGGGTCTGTGCGGCGACGTCGCCCGAGCGGGCGGCGCGCTTGCGGCGCGCGTTGGCGCCCTGCGACTGTCCGCCGCCCGTGGCGCCGGGAGCCGGCGGGTTGCCCGCGCCGGGCAGGCCGGCGCCGGGCGCGACGCGCGGGGCGACCTCGCCGATGAGGGCGACGACGGCCGGGTGCGACGGGGTCACGGCCTGCGGCTGCACCGAGATGGCGGCCCGGCGCAGCAGGTCCTTCGTGTCGCGTCGCTGCGAGGGCAGCATGATCGTCACGACATCGCCGGACGAGCCGGCGCGGGCCGTGCGGCCGCTGCGGTGCAGGTACGCCTTGTGCTCGGCGGGCGGATCGACGTGCACGACCAGCTCGATGCCGTCCACGTGCACGCCGCGCGCGGCGACGTCCGTGGCGACGAGCACGCGCACCGCGCCCGACGAGAAGTCGGCGAGGTTGCGGTCGCGGGCGTTCTGCGACAGGTTGCCGTGCAGATCGACGGCCGGGATGCCCTTGGCCGTGAGCTGGCGGGCCAGCTTCTTGGCCTGGTGCTTGGTGCGCGTGAACAGCAGGCGCCGGGCGGTGCCCGACGCGAGCGCGAACACGAGGTCGTTCTTGGCCTCGGCGTCGACCTCGAAGACGTGGTGCGTCATGGCGGCCACGGGCGACTCGGCCGAGTCGATCGAGTGGTGCACGGGGTCGCTCAGGAAGCGCTTCACGAGCTTGTCGATGCCGTTGTCGAGCGTGGCCGAGAAGAACATGCGCTGACCGCCGGCGGGGGTCTGCGACAGCAGGCGCGTCACGCCGGGCAGGAAGCCGAGGTCGGCCATGTGGTCGGCCTCGTCGAGCACGGTCACGGCCACGCGGTCGAGGCGCACGATCTTCTGCGAGATGAGGTCCTCGAGGCGGCCGGGGCACGCCACGACGATGTCGACGCCGCCGCGCAGCGCGGTCTCCTGCGGGCGCTGCGAGACGCCGCCGAAGATCGTGGTGGTCTTCAGGCCCTGCGCCTGGGCGAGGGGCTCGACGACCCTGGCGATCTGCGTCGCCAGCTCGCGCGTCGGGGCGAGCACGAGGGCCGTGGGCGAGCCGGCGCGGCGCTCGGCGCCGAGGGCGGCGAGGCGGGCGACGAGCGGGATCGCGAACGCGAGCGTCTTGCCCGATCCGGTCTTGCCGCGGCCGAGCACGTCGCGGCCCGCGAGCGTGGAGGGCAGGGTCGCCTGCTGGATGGGGAAGGGGGTGGGGCGCCCCTCGGCGACGAGCACGTCGATGAGGCGGGCGGGGACGCCGAGATCGGCGAACGAGGGGGTCTGCGTGGTCGCAGAGGTCATGGATTCTCTTTCGGATGATCCGCGCGACGCGGCGCGGCGCGATCCGAGAACGGAAGGACGCGAGCACGCGGCGGATGGAGGGCGAACGCGGCGGAATCGCCGGTCCGTTCGCCGCGGCAGTCGCAGAGCGCAGAGGGCGCTCGATGAAGGCACGACGAGGCGCCACGGAAACCGGGCGCTGCATCGAGCCTATCAGTCGCCGGCGCGGCTCAGCTGCGAGGGCGCGCGGTCGAGCGGCGCACGCGCAGCTCGTAGGGCAGCGGAGTATCGGCCGGCGTGAGCTCGTCGCCGCGAGGCTCGAGCTGCGTCAGGAGGATCTCGGCGGCCCTGGCCCCCTGCGTGCGCGGGAACTGGGCGACCGTCGTCACGCCGAAGAACTCCGCCAGGTCGTGGTCGTCCACGCCCGCGATCGACACGTCGCCCGGCACGTCGAGGCCGAGGTCGCGCGCGGCCAGGATGGCGCCGAAGGCCATCTCGTCGGATGCGGCGAAGATCGCCGTCGGCCGGTCGCGCAGCGGCGCGCCCAGCAGCTGTTTGGCGGCGGTGTATCCGCCCTGCACCGTGAAGTCGGCCTGGGTGACGAGGCGCGGCTCCGGCGTGATGCCCGCGTCGGTGAGCGCCTGCTGCCAGCCGCGCAGGCGCTTGTCGGGCACGTGGAAGTCGAGGTCCGAGGCACGGTCACCGCCGATGATCCCGATGCGCCGGTGATCGAGGCCGATGAGGTGCTCCGTGGCGAGCCGGGCCACGGCGACGTCGTCGATCATGAGGGTCGGCACGCCGGGAATGGGGCCTCCGACGCCGACGTGCGGCTTGCCGATGGCCTGGAGGGTGCCGAGCTCGTCGTCGGTGAGCTCGAGGGCGACGGCGATCACGGCGTCCACCCGCTGGCGCAGCAGGAACTGCTCGAACACCATGGCGCGCTCGCCGTCGTGCCCGGCGAGGTTGTAGAGCGTCACGTCGTAGCCGGCGTGCATCAGCCGCTGCTGGGCGCCCTCGAGCACCGAGGAGAAGTACCAGCGGCCGAGGAAGGGCAGCACGATGCCGACGTTGCGGGTGCGGCCGCTCGCCAGGCTCGACGCCGCCTGCGAGACGACGTAGCCCAGCTCGCGCGCCGCCGTGAGCACGCGGGCGCGCGCGGCCTCGGACACGTGCCCGCGGCCCGACAGGGCGCGCGAGACCGTCGCGGTCGAGACGCCCGCGAGCCGCGCGACCTCGGCGATGCTCACGGCGCGCCCCGTCCCGCCGGTCACGTCCGGACGAGCCAGGCGGCGGTGTCGGTCGGGATCTCGCCCTCGACGGGACCGCTCGCGACGAGCACGCGCAGGCCCTCCGGCACGGGCACGGGGGCGTCGCCGAGGTTGGCGATCACCGTGACGCCCGCGCAGCGGAACCAGATCGTGTCCCCCGGCGCCTCCTCGACCCAGTCGAACTGCCCGCTGGAGAGCCCCTGCGCGCGGCGCAGCCGCAGCAGCTCCCGGTAGAGGTTGAGCGTCGAGGCCGGATCGGGCGACTGGACGTCGCGGGCCAGCCGCTCCCACTCCGGCGGCTGCGGCAGCCACGAGGCGCCGGTCTCGCTGAAGCCGTACGCGGGGGCCTGGGCCTCCCACGGGATCGGCACGCGGCAGCCGTCGCGGCCGTAGCGCTCGCCGTCCGTGCGGAACCAGGTCGGGTCCTGGCGCGCCTCGTCCGGGATCTCCATCGCCTCGGGCAGGCCGAGCTCCTCGCCCTGGTACAGGTACGCCGATCCCGGCAGCGCGAGCATCACGGTCGTGGCCGCGCGCCCGCGCCGCAGCGCCGCCTCGGGATCGGGCTTGCCGGGCGTCCTCGGTCCGACGCCGTGCCCCTGCGGGGCGTCGGCGCCGAGGGCCAGCCGCGTGGCGTGCCGCACGACGTCGTGGTTCGACAGCACCCACGTGGTCGGCGCGCCGACGCCGCCGAACGCCGCGAAGGACTGATCGATGACGTCGCGCAGCTCGGCCGCGTCCCACGGCGCGGTGAGGTACGGGAAGTTGAACGCCTGGTGCATCTCGTCGGGCCGCACCCACAGCGCCGTCTCCTCGGCCGTGGGCATCCACGCCTCGGCGCAGAGCGCGCGGTCGCCGTCGTACTCGGCCAGCAGGCGGTGCCAGTCGCGGTAGATCTCGTGCACGCCCTCCTGGCCCCAGTACGGCACGGGCTCGCGCCCGCCCATGGAGTCGCTGTCCTCCGGCGGCATATAGTCGGGCAGCTCGTCGTGCTTGACGAGACCGTGCGCCACGTCCACGCGGAAGCCGTCGACGCCGCGGTCGAGCCAGAAGCGCAGGATGCGGCGGAACTCCTCGCGCACCTCATCGTTCGCCCAGTCGAAGTCGGGCTGCGACGAGTCGAACAGGTGCAGGTACCACTGGCCGGGCTCGCCGTCCGCCTCGGTCACGCGCGTCCACGCCGGGCCGCCGAACACCGACTGCCAGTTGTTCGGGGGCAGCTCGCCGTGCTCGCCCTTGCCGTCGCGGAACATGTAGCGCGCCCGCTCGCGGCTGCCCGGCGCGGCCGCGAGCGCGGCCTGGAACCACGGGTGCTGATCCGAGGAGTGGTTCGGCACGAGGTCCACGATCACCCGGATCCCGCGGTCGTGCGCCGCGGCGAGCATCTCGTCGAAGTCGGCGAGCGTGCCGAAGAGGGGATCGACATCGCAGTAGTCGGCGACGTCGTAGCCGGCGTCCTTCTGCGGGGAGGTCATGAACGGCGAGAGCCAGATCGCGTCGATGCCGAGATCGCTCAGCGCGTCGAGCCGGCCCGTCACGCCCGGCAGATCGCCGATGCCGTCGCCGTTCGCGTCCGCGAAGGAGCGGGGGTAGATCTGGTAGATCACGGCGGTGCGCCACCATTCGGAAGTCATGCGTGCACTCTAGGCGACGTGCGCGGAATCTGGAAGCGCTTGCATGCATGGTGCCCAGCGTCGCGTGCATCACGGATCTATATCGACACGGATCCGGGGCGCGAGACGTTTGCACATCCGATCCGCGCGTGTCACTCTGTAACCGCTTGCAGAACCTGGCGACGCGCCGGGGCGAATCAGAAGGGCACACCAATGAAGGTGATCACCAAGGGCCGCGGCATCGCGGCTTTCGCGGTCGTGGCGGCGCTGGGCCTGACGGGCTGCTCCAGCGGGCAGTCCGGCGACGCGCCCTCGGATGGCGGCGGCGAGGCGACCTCCACCCTGACGGTCTGGGTCGACGCCGATCGCGCCACCGTGCTGAAGGACGCCGCGGAGGCGTTCCAGGACGAGACGGGCGTGAAGGTCGACCTCGTCCAGAAGGACTTCGGTGAGATCCGCGACCAGTTCGTCGCGCAGGTTCCCACCGGCAAGGGGCCCGACATCGCGGTGGGCGCGCACGACTGGCTGGGCACGCTCGTGACCAACGGTGTCGTCGCCCCCATCGAGCTCGGCGACAAGGCGGCGGAGTTCGAGAAGGTGGCCACCGACGCCTGGACCTACGACGGCAAGGTCTACGGCGTCCCGTACTCGATCGAGAACATCGCGCTCGTGCGCAACACCGCCCTCGCCCCGGAGGCGCCCGCCACGTTCGACGAGATGGTGCAGATGGCCGACGCCGCGGGCACGGAGTACAAGGTGCTCGTCGGTCTCGACCCCGCCGCGGGCGACCCGTACCACCTGTACCCGTTCCAGACCTCGTTCGGTGCACCCGTGTTCGGCACCAACGCCGACGGCACCTACAACGCGGACGACCTGCAGATCGGCAGCGACGGCGGCAAGGCCTTCGCGGCCTGGCTCGCGCAGCAGGGCGCCGCGGGCGTGTTCAACCCCAACATCGACGGCGACCTCGCGCGCGAGAACTTCAACGCCGGCAGGGCCCCCTTCTTCCTCACCGGCCCCTGGAACGTGCCGTCCGCACAGGAGGCGGGGCTCGACGTGGCCGTCGACCCGATCCCGGCTCCCGGCCCCAACCCCGCGCAGCCGTTCGTCGGCGTGCAGGGCTTCTTCCTGAGCGCCAAGAGCGAGAACGTCGTGGCCGCGACGAACTTCCTCACCAACTACGTCGGATCGGAGGAGGTGCAGACCGCGCTGTACGAGGTCGGCGGTCGTGCGCCGGCCCTCACCGCGGCGTTCGAGGCCGCCGTGGCGGACGACCCCATCGTCGCCGGGTTCGGTCAGGTCGGCGCGCAGGGGGTGCCCATGCCGAGCATTCCGGAGATGGGCGCGGTCTGGGAGTTCTGGGGCGTGACCGAGACGGCGATCGTCAAGGGGGAGGGCGACCCGGCGCAGCTGTGGCAGAAGATGTCCGACGACATCGCCGCGGCCGTCAACGGCTGATCGGAGCACGAAACGACCGGGTGGCGGCCGTCGCCGCCACCCGGTCGCCTCCCGACACGTCCCTCGGCTCAGGAGACCCGCATGACCTCGGCCCCACTCGCCACCCGTGAGCGCGCCTCGCGCCGCGCCTCCCGCATCGCCGAAGCCGCCGGCGGCGGCTGGAAGCTCGTGCTCCTCAAGATCCTCGTGCTCGGCGTCGTCGACGCGCTCGCGGTGTACGCCGCGCTCGTGCTCTTCGCCGCGGGTGATGTCGTCGTCGGAGCGATCGTGGTGCTCGCCGCCATCGTCGTCAACGTCATCTACTTCCGTCGCGGCGGCCTGCCGCCGAAGTACCTGGCGCCGGGGCTCATCTTCCTGCTCGTCTTCCAGATCTTCGTCGTCCTCTACTCGGGGTACGTCGCCTTCACGAACTACGGCACGGGGCACAACAGCACCAAGGAGGACGCCGTCGAGGCGATCCTGCTGCAGAACCAGGAGCGTGTTCCCGACTCGCCGTCCTACCCGCTCACGGTGGTCGAGGGTTTCGGCGGAGAGCTGTCGTTCCTCGTCACCACGCCCGACGGAGACGCGCTGCTGGGAGGCGCCGAGCGCCCCCTCGAGCCCGTGCCCGATGCCACGTTCGAGGGTGACAGGGCCGTCGCGGCCCCCGGGTACACCTCGCTCGACCTGCAGGGTCTGCTCGCGCGGCAGAACGACATCGCCTCCCTCGCCGTGCCGGTCAGCGACGACCCCAACGAAGGCACGCTGCGCACACAGGACGGCCTCACGGCGTTCTCGTACGTGTCGCGCTACGCCTACGACGCCGAGGCCGAGACGATGACCGACACCCAGGGCGGTGAGGTGTACACCGACCGAGGGACGGGCGCGTTCGTCGCGGAGGACGGCACCGAACTGCTGCCCGGGTGGCGCATCAACGTCGGCTTCGACAACTTCGTGCGCGCCTTCGGCGACGAGTCGATCCGTGGCCCCTTCCTCGGGGTGACCGTGTGGACGTTCGCGTTCGCGTTCCTGTCGGTGGCGACGACGTTCCTGCTGGGGCTCTTCCTCGCCGTCGTCTTCAACGATCCGCGCATGCGCAGCCGCCGGTACTACCGCGTCATCATGATCCTGCCGTACGCGTTCCCCGGGTTCCTCTCGGCGCTCGTGTGGGCAGGCATGCTCAACCAGGAGTTCGGGTTCGTCAACACGGTGCTCTTCGGCGGCGCCGAGATCCCGTGGCTGACGAACGAGTGGCTCGCCAAGCTGAGCATCCTCACGGTCAACCTCTGGCTCGGGTTCCCCTACATGTTCCTCGTCACGACGGGGGCGCTGCAGTCCATCCCCGACGAGCTCAGCGAAGCCGCCCAGATGGACGGCGCGACGCCGTTCCAGGCGTTCCGCATGATCAAGATGCCGCTGCTGCTCGTCTCGGTCGCACCGTTGCTGATCTCGTCGTTCGCGTTCAACTTCAACAACTTCAACCTCATCTACATGCTCACCGGCGGAGGTCCGCGCGACGTCGATGCGGGCATCAACGTCGGCAGCACCGACATCCTGATCTCGATGGTGTACAAGGTGGCGTTCGTCGGCGCGAACCGCGACTACGGTCTGGCGAGCGCGTTCTCGATCATCATCTTCATCCTGGTCGCGACCATCTCGGTCATCGCGTTCCGGCGCACGAAGACGCTCGAGGAGCTGAACTGACATGAGCGACATCACGATCACCCGCGACCTCGCGCAGAACGCGCCCCGCGCCACGCGACTGCTCACGACCGTGCCGGAGGGCGGGGCTCCCCACCCTAAGCGGCCGTTCCGGGTGTGGTTCCGCCAGACCGGGTGGCGGCACATCGTCGGCGTCGCGATGCTCGTCTTCGCCGCGTTCCCGCTGCTCTACGTGCTCTCGGCATCGCTCAACCCGGGCGGCACGCTGATGACCGCCAACTCCCTGTTCTCGAACGTCAGCCCCGGCAGCTACGTGGAGCTGTTCCAGCGGCCTCAACAGCCGTACGCCGCATGGTTCCTCAACACCCTCGTGATCGGTCTGACCTCGGCGGCGGGAACCGTGCTGCTCGGCGCGCTCGCCGCGTACGCGTTCTCGCGCATGCGGTTCACGGGGCGGCGCTTCGGGCTGATCACCCTGCTGCTCGTGCAGATGTTCCCGCAGCTGCTGGCGATGGTCGCCATCTTCCTGCTCATGTCGGCGATCGACGAGATCTTCCCCGGGTTCGGGCTGAACAGCCAGATCGGCCTGATCATGGTGTACCTGGGGGGCGCGCTGGGCGTGAACACGTATCTCATGTACGGCTTCTTCAACACCGTGCCGTCGTCGATCGACGAGGCCGCCAAGCTGGACGGCGCCGGCCACGCGCGCATCTTCTTCACGATCATCCTGCGGCTCGTCGCGCCCATCCTCGCCGTCGTCGGGCTGCTGTCGTTCCTCGGCACGATGAGCGAGTTCGTCATCGCATCGGTCATCCTCGTCGATCCCGAGAAGCAGACGCTGGCGGTGGGTCTGTACCAGTTCATCTCGCAGGAGACCTCCCGCAACTGGAGCGTGTTCGCCGCCGGCGCCGTGTTGGCCGCCATCATCCCGGTGGCGCTGTTCCTCGCGCTGCAGCGTTTCATCGTGGGCGGCCTCACCGCCGGCGCCGTAAAGTGAGCGCCCCGCTCCGTCCCCGTCGCGCTGAAAGGACCGCCATGCCGCTGCCCCACCACGACGGCTCGCCGCTGTACGTGTCGAACGCCGCCCCCGAACTCGGCGAGCAGGTGCACGTGCGCCTGCGGGTGCCGCAGGGCTACGGCCCGCTCCGCGAGGTACGCACGCGCTCCAACCCGGATCACGAGCCCGAGTGGACCGAGGCCGTGCGGATCGGTGAGGCGGACGGCTGGGAGTGGTGGGAGGCGCCCGTCACCGTGCGCAACCGGCGCCACGGTTACCGGTGGCTGCTCGTGCACGAGTCGGGCGAGGCGGAATGGCTGAACCAGACCGGACTGCACCGCATCGAGACCCTCGACGCCGAGGACTTCGCGCTCGTGGCCTATCCCGCCCCGCCCACGTGGCTCAACGACGCGGTGATGTACCAGATCTTCCCCGACCGCTTTGCGCGCTCGGCCTCCGCAGACGAGCGGGAGGTCCCGGACTGGGCCATTCCCGCCGCGTGGGACGATCCGGTCGATCCCGTCATGCCGGCTCGCAGCCAGCAGTTCTACGGCGGCGACCTCGACGGCGTCGTCGAGCGTCTCGACCATCTCGAGCGCCTGGGCGTCGACCTCATCTACCTCACCCCGATCTTCCCGGCCGCCTCCAACCACCGCTACGACGCGTCGAGCTTCGACCGCGTGGACCCGCTGCTGGGCGGGGACGAGGCCTATGTGCGGCTCATCGAAGCCGCACACGCGCGCGGTATGCGGGTCATCGGCGACCTCACGAGCAACCACTCGGGGGACCGGCACGAGTGGTTCCGGTCGGCGTACGGCAACCCCGGCGCGCCGACGGAGACCTTCTATTACTTCCGCGACGCCAACAACACCGAGTACGAGTCGTGGCTGGGCACACCCACGCTGCCCAAGTTTGACTGGTCGTCGGCCGAGCTGCGGCGTCGCTTCATCACCGACGACGACTCGGTGGTGGCGCGGTGGCTGAAGCCACCCTTCGGGATCGACGGATGGCGCATCGACGTGGCGAACATGACGGGCCGCCTCGGCGACATCGACCTCAACGGCGAGGTACGCCGGCTGCTGCGCGAGACGATGCTGCGGATCAATCCGGACGCGGTCCTGCTCGGGGAGTCCACCAACGACGCCGCCAGCGACCTGCAGGGCGACGGCTGGCACGGCGCGATGACCTACGCGCCGTTCACGCGGCCGCTGTGGGGGTGGCTCAGCCAGCCGACCGGGCAGGCGTACCTCGACGCCGACGGCGAGGAACGCACGGAGCCGTGGTTCTTCGGGCAGCCGCTCGGCGGCATCCCGCGCTACACCGCCCGCGAGTTCGTCGCGGCGATGACCCGCTTCACGGCCGGGATCCCCTGGCGCGTGCGGCTGGGCAGCATGCAGGCCCTCGACACCCACGACACAGCCCGCTTCGCCACGAACGCTCCGCCGGACGTGGTGCCCGTGGCGGTAGGGCTGTCGATGACGCTGCCGGGCGTGCCGGTGCTGTTCGCCGGTGACGAGTTCGGGCTCGTCGGCGCGGACGGCGAGAGTGCGCGCACACCGATCCCCTGGGGCAGCGAGGACCAGCCCGAGATCGCCGCGCGCCTGGAGCTGTACCGCGACCTGATCGCGCTGCGGCGCGAGCACCCCGCGCTCGCCACGGGCGGGCTGCGCATCATCGGCGTGGCCGACGACGGCTTCGCGTTCGTCCGGGAGTCGGCGGACGAGACGGTCCTCGTCGTGGCCGCGTCCGGTCCGTTCTCGGCCGAGGTCGACGAGGCGACGGTGCCGGGGATCGGCAGCGCCACCCGCCGCTACGGCGACCTCGAGATCGAGAACGGCTCGGTGCGGGCGGATGGTCCGGCCTTCGCCGTCTGGACGCTGCCCGGCGTCGCCGCCCCGGGTGTCGGCGCGAGCGAGCCGGGGCCGGGCACCGCGTGAGCCGAGGGAGCGGGCGGTACGAGGAACGCACCGCCGCGCTCGCCGCCGCCGTGCGGGAGCACCCGGACCTGGTCGGTCTCGTGCTGCTCGGGTCGGCGTCCGACGACGCGGCGGCGAGGCGCGATGAGTGGTCTGATCACGACTTCTTCGCCCTCGTCCGCGAGGGAGCGGGGCCCCGCGTGCGCCCCGACCTCGATTGGCTGCCCGACCGCGACGAGCTCGTGCTGACGGCTCGCGAGGGTGAGATCGGCTTCGCCGCGGTGTATGCCGACGGCCACGTGTTCGAGTTCGCGGTGGCCGAGACGGGTGAGCTCGGCGGTGCGCTCGTGAACGAGGCGACCGTGCACGTCGACGACCCCGCGGCCTCGGTCGCCGCCCTCGTCGCGCGCGGCCGCGAGAACGCGGCCGCCGCCGACCGGATCGATCCCGCCAACGCGGCGCGCCTCGTGCTCGTCAAGCTGCTCATCGGCGTCGGTCGCGTGCGCCGGGGCGAGGTGCTCGTGGGCGGCCAGATGATCCGAGGATGGGCCGTGCAGGCGCTCGCGCGCGCCATCCGCGGGCGGTTCCCGGAGCGGTCCAGCGCGGCCCGAGACCGCAACGACGCGCTGCGCCGGTTCGAGCACGACTTCCCCGAATGGGGGGAGCGCATCGCCGGGGCGCTCGCGCTGCCCGCGGAGGACGCGGCGCGGGCACTGTTCTCGATCGCGCGCGACGCCCTCGACGACGGGTGGCCCGGATTCCCGCGTGCGGCCGCCGCCGCCGTCGCGCGGCGCCTGGGCTGGTAGGCCGATCGGGCGGCGAGCCGCAAGGGCTTGACCCTGCGGTGGATGCGGCCGAGCCTGGCGGTACTGCAGACCGACAGCCGCCGGCGTCGGCATCGCCCCCGACGTGGTGTGGCG
The DNA here is from genome assembly GCF_053588335.1 of Microbacterium sp. NPDC003461. Lineage (NCBI taxonomy): Bacteria > Bacillati > Actinomycetota > Actinomycetes > Micrococcales > Microbacteriaceae > Microbacterium > Microbacterium sp. NPDC003461. The sequence continues at coordinate 49,108 of NZ_JBSFPT010000011.1, forward strand.
GGCGCCCCGCCGGCCGAGGAAGGAGGCGCCGTGGAGGCATCGCATCCGTGGAGCGACCGGCCGTGGACCGCACAGTACGCGCAGGGCGTGCCCGATGACATCGGGGAGGTGACCGAGTCGCTCGTCGACATGATGGCGCGCAGCGTGCGGCGGTTCCGGCGCAAGCCGGCGCTCGTGTTCTTCGGCGCGACGATCGACTACGGCGAGCTGGGCGAGCGGATCGAGCGGGCGGCGGAGGGGCTGCGGCGCCTGGGCGTGCGCAAGGGCGACCGCGTGGCGCTCGTGCTGCCCAACTGCCCGCAGCACGTCGTGGCGTTCTACGCCACGCTGCGGCTGGGCGCGATCGTCGTGGAGCACAACCCGCTCTACACGCCCCGCGAGCTGCGCCATCAGTTCGAGGATCACGAGGCGCAGGTCGCCGTGGTGTGGGACAAGGCGGCCGACGCCGTCGCCGAGCTGCCCGGCGACGCGCGCCCGCGCACCATCATCTCCGTCGACCTCACCGAGGAGCTGCCGTTCGGGCGCCGCCTGGCGCTGCGGCTGCCCGTGAAGAAGGCGCGCGAGGCGCGGCGGCGGCTCACGGGGCGGCCGAAGGCGCGCGGTCTCGTGCCGTGGCGCCGGATCGTCTCGTCGCGTCGGCTGTCGCGGCGGCACGCGCGCCCCGCGGTCGAGGACATCGCGCTGCTGCAGTACACGAGCGGCACCACGGGCGACCCGAAGGGCGTGATCCTGACCCACCGCAACCTGCGCGCGAACGCGATGCAGGGCCGCGCGTGGGTGCCGGGGCTGCGCGAGGGCGAGGAGACCTTCTACGGCGTGCTGCCGCTCTTCCACGCGTACGGGCTCACGCTGTGCCTCACGTTCGCCATGAGCATGGGCGCCAAGCTCGTGCTGTTCCCCACGTTCGACGCGGGCCTCGCGGCCGACGCCGCCAAGGCCGATCCGCCGACGTTCCTGCCCGCGGTGCCGCCGATCTACGACGCCCTCTCGCGCGCGGCCGGGCAGGGCGCGATCGACCTGTCGACGATCCGCTTCGCGATCTCCGGCGCCATGAGCCTGCCGCTGGCCACCGTGCGGCGGTGGGAGGAGGCCACGGGAGGGCTGCTCGTCGAGGGCTACGGCATGACCGAGACCTCGCCCGTGGCGCTCGGCAACCCCATGGGGCCCACGCGCCGCCCCGGCACCGTCGGGGTGCCGTTCCCCGGCACCGACATCCGCGTCGTCTCGCCCGACGATCCGTCGACCGACGTGCCGCCCGGCGAGCGCGGCGAGCTGCTCGTGCGCGGGCCGCAGGTGTTCTCGGGCTACTGGCGGCGCCCCGACGAGACGGCGCAGACGCTGCTGCCGGGCGGATGGGTGCGCACGGGCGACATCGTCACGGTGGCGGAGGACGGCTTCGTCACGGTGGTCGACCGGATCAAGGAGCTCATCATCACGGGCGGCTACAACGTCGCGCCCCACGAGGTGGAGGAGGCGCTGGAGGCACATCCCGACGTCGAGGCCGCGGCCGTCGTGGGCCTGCGCCGCCCGGACGGCAGCGAGCAGGTCGCCGCCGCGGTCGAGGTGCGAGCGGGGCGGCCCTTCGACGCCGCGGCGCTGCGCGACTACTGCCGCACGCACCTGGCCGACTACAAGGTGCCGCGGCGCATCGTGCAGATGGACGAGCTGCCGCGCTCGCTCGTCGGCAAGGTGCTGCGGCGCCAGGTGCGCGAGCGCATGGCGGGGGAGGGATCCAAGGCCGCGCGCCCGTAGGCCGCGGGTAGGCCCCGCCCGTGGGCCCCGCGTCGGTCGCCGGCGCGCCCTAAGCTGGCGGCATGGCGGAGGGGTGGCGGCCGGACGTGCTGGGGGCGGGGTTCGAGCAGCGCACCCTGCCGCTCGGCACCGACGCCGAGGGCGAGGTCGTCGCCACGCTCGTGCGGCACCTGCCGCGGGGGCTGCGCCGCACCGGGGCGCTGCGCGGCGTCGATGTGCTGTACGTGCACGGCTGGTCGGACTACTTCTTCCAGCGCCGGCTCGCGCGATTCTGGGCGGATCGCGGGGCGCGGTTCTTCGCGCTCGACCTGCGCAAGTACGGCCGCAGCCTGCGCCCGGGCCAGACGCACGGCTTCGTCTCCGACCTCGCCGCGTACGACGAGGACATCGCCGCGGCGCTGGGCGCGATGGGCGATCGGCGCGGCCGGCGGCTCGTGCTCATGGGGCACTCCACGGGTGGGCTCACGCTGAGCCTGTGGGCCGCGCGCCACCCGGGCGAGGCGGCGGCGCTCGTGCTGAACGCGCCGTGGCTCGAGTTCCAGCTCGGCGCGGCCGGGCGTGCGGCGATCTCCGCGGCCATCGACCTCGGCGCCCGGTTCCGGCCGCGCGATGTCGTGCCGCAGGTCGATCTCGGCTTCTACGCGCGGGCGCAGCTCGCGGCCGCCGATCCGGACGATCCGATGGAGCCCGACCCCCTCTGGCGTCCGACGCCCTCGCCGCCGGTGCTCACGGCGTGGCTGGACGCCGTGCTCGCCGGGCACGCGAAGGTCGCGCGCGGCCTGCGCATCGACGCGCCGGTGTGCGTGCTGCTCTCAGCGCGCAGCGTGGCTCCCACCCGGTGGAGCGACGAGCTCACGCGCGCCGACACGGTGCTCGCCGTCGACGGGGTCGCGCGTGCGGCCCTCAAGCTCGGCCCGTCGGTGACGGTGGAGCGGATCGAGGGCGCCCTGCACGACGTGTTCCTCTCGCGCCGCGAGGCGCGCGACGAGGCGTACGCGCGGCTGGATCGCTGGGTCGGCGGATACGTGTCAAGGCCCTCGCGGCGGGGGCCGGCGCGCCCGTAGCGTCGGGCCATGACGAACGCCGCAGACGAGGCCCCCGACGAGACCAGCGCGGACGAGACCGGCATGACCGAGGACGAGAAGCGGCGGGATCAGTTGCTGGCCGCCCCGGACGCGGTCGAGGAGGACGCCGCGGCCCGCATCGACGTCACGGAGCGCGACGGCGTGACCCGCATCGACGTCCGCGACGACGCCGCGGTCCGGCCCGGCGGCCCCGACGACGACGCGTGATCCGGTTCGCGAGTGCCTTCGTGCGGTGATCCGGCGCGATAACGACGCGAACGCACTCGCGAAGCTGCGTGCGCGACCTCAGGACTCGCGGATCGAGGAGCCCAGCACCTCGAGCGCGGCGGCGCGGGCATCGCGGCCGCGCTCGCCGCGGCGGGTGAGGAGGGCGTCGACGAGCGCTTCGGTGACGAGCATGAGGGCGGCGCGCGAGGTGTGCAGCAGCTCGTCCTGGAAGGTGTCGTTCACGGCGGGCACGATGAGGGCGATGTCGGCGAGCTCGGTCACGGCCGACTGCGCGAACGAGGTGATCGCGAGCACGCGGCATCCGCTCGCGTCGGCCGCCTCCATCGCGGCCAGGGTCGTGTCGTTCGCGCCCGATCCCGACACGACCAGGCACACGGCGTCGGGCCCGAGCTGGCGGGCCGCGATCCGCTGGGCGATGGCGTCGGCGAGATGCTCGGCCGGCCGTCCCGCCGCGTTGAGGCGCAGCGCGAGGTCGAGCCCGAGCGGCGAGGACAGGCCGTTGGCCACGACGAGCACGCGGGAGGCCTCGTCGAGGGCGCGCACGAAGTCCTGCAGCGCGTCCTCGGTGACGCCCGAGAGGCTGTGGCCGAGGCGGGAGGCGAAGCGCTCGGCCGAGGCGCGGAGGCCGCCGAGGATCGTGCCGTCGGCCAGCAGCGACGCGTCGGTCGTGCGCATGGCGAGGTCGCGGGCGGCGGCGACGCGCAGCTGCGGGTAGCCCTCGTAGCCGAGCGCCTGCGCCGTGCGCACCACGGTCGCCCGGCCCACGCCGATGGCCTCGGCGGCCTCCTGCGCCGTGCGCTCCACGGCCGTGCCGAGGTCGTTCGCGATCGCCTCGGCCACCCGGCGCTCGCCGGGGTGCAGCGAGGGCGCGAGCGCCGTGATCCGCGCCGTCAGCGGTGCGTCAGCCGATCCTGTCCACGCCACGAGTCCTCGCCCCTTCCATGATCCGGCGGCGGATGGCGCCGGAGACCGCGTCGATGAGCATCGTCGCGACGATGACCACGATGAGCAGCATGCCCACCGTGCTCCACTCACGGTAGTTTGTGTAGTTCGACAGCATCGATCCGATCCCGCCCGCGCCCACGAGGCCCAGCACGGCCGAGGTGCGGATGTTGATCTCGAAGCGATACAGCGCGAACGACATGAGCGACGGCAGCGCCGCCGGCCACAGCGCCCAGCGCACGACGGCCACGCGCCCGCCGCCCGCGGCGCGCACGGCCTCGGCCGCGCCGTCGCTGAGCGACTCGATCGTCTCGTACACCCACTTGCCCTGCGTGCCGATGCCCGCGATGCCGAGCGCGAGCGCGCCGGTGAAGGGCGTCAGGCCCGTGACGGTGAGCAGGATGAGGGCGATGATCACCTCGGGCACGGCGCGGATGACGGCGAACACCGCGCGCAGGCCGTGCCGCAGCCACGCCGGGCCCACGCCGTCGGCGGCGAACATGCCCAGCGGCACCGAGAGCGCCACGCACAGCAGCGCGCCGAGCCACGCCATCGAGATCGAACGCCACATCTCGAACAGGGCGCGGCCCAGCCGATCCCAGTCCGGGTTCTCGAACATGAGCACCGCGTACTCCCACGACGCGCGCGGCAGGTCGAGCAGGCGGGCCCAGTTGGCGTCGAGCCCCGCGGCCGCGACGAGGAGCACGACGCCGGCCAGCACCGCGGCGATCGTTTCGCGCCGGCGCGACGGGGGCTTCGGCAGCTCGAGGGCCTTCGTGGCCTGCAGCATCGTGGCGGTCATGTGAGCCTCCGGCGGAGCTGGGTGGAGACGAGCTCGATGAGGATGACCACGACGAGGATCTCGAGGATGATCACCGACACGTCGTCGTAGGCGTAGAAGCCGAAGCGCTCGTCGAGCAGGCGGCCGATGCCGCCGGCGCCGACGATGCCGAGGATGGCCGAGATGCGCACGTTGAGCTCGAGCGTGTAGAGCCACTGGTTGGCGAACAGCGGCAGGGTCTGGGGGAGGGCCAGCGCGCGGTTGAGCCGGCCCTGCGTCGCGCCGGCCGCGCGGCCGGCCTCGAGGTACGGGTGCTCGGCGGAGTCGATCGCCTCGGAGACGAGCTTCACGACGATCCCCAGGTCGAACAGGAACAGCGTGAGCAGGCCCGGCAGGGCGCCGACGCCCACGAGCGCGACGAGGATGGTCGCGTACACGAGGTCGGGCACGGCGCGGACGACGTTGATGACGGCGCGCACGATGCGGCGGGTGACGCCGTTCGGGTTCGTCGGGCGCGCCGCCCACAGCGTCAGCGGCACCGAGACGAGGGCCGCGGCCGCCGCGCCGACGACGGCCATCTGCAGCGTCTCCAGCATCGGCTGGAGCGTGCGGGGCAGGAAGGCGAGGTCGGGCTGCAGCAGCTGCAGCATCTTGTTCGCGCCGTTGCGCCAGTTCTTCGCGATCGCGGCCAGGTCGATCTCGACGCCGCCGATGGCGGGCAGGCACGTGAGCACCGTGAACACCGAGAACGCGGCGATCACGAGCACCGTGCGCGGCCACGTGCGCGGCCGCGGCGGCACCGCGATCGGCGTCGCGGCCGCGTCGGCCGTCGTCACGAGGTCGCCCCCAGGCGGTCCTGCGGCTGGATGCGGCGCCCGTAGATCTCCTCGAAGTCCGCGTCGGTGGCATCCGCCGCGGGCCCGTCGTACACGAGCTCGCCGGCGCGCAGGCCGATCATGCGCGTCGTGTAGTCACGGGCCAGGTCCATGAGGTGCAGGTTGACGAGCACCGTGAGGCCGCGCTGCACGCCGATCCGCTCGAGCTCGGCCATGACGGCGTGCGCGGTGGGCGGATCGAGGCTCGCGACGGGCTCGTCGGCGAGCATCACCTGCGGCTCCTGCGACAGCGCGCGGGCGATGGCCACGCGCTGCTTCTGTCCGCCCGAGAGCGACCCGGCGCGCGTCCACACCTTGTCGAGCATGCCGACGGCCTCGAGCGCGCGCAGCGCGATCTCGCGATCCTCGGCCGTGGGGATGCCGAGCAGCGTGCGCAGCGCGCCGGCGCGGGCGAAGCGGCCGACGAGCGTGTTGCGGTACACGTCCACGCGCTCGGCCAGGTTGAAGCCCTGGAAGATCATGCCGACGTGGCCGCGCAGCTCGCGCAACCGGCGGCCGCCGAGGCCCGAGACCGTGTACGGCCCGACCTGCACCGATCCGCTGGTGACGGGGACGAGGCCGTTGATCGTGCGGATGAGCGTCGACTTGCCCGATCCGGACAGGCCGACGACCGAGACCATCTCGCCCGGGGCGATCGAGAGCGACACGTCGCGCAGGGCGGCCGTGCCGTTCGGGTACGTGACCGACACCTTCTCGAGGTGGATCGGCCAGGAGGCGGAGGCCGGGACGAGCCCGGCCTCCGCGATGTGCGCGTCGGATGTCATGCGCTCAGTGCTCCCGGAGGGGATCAGCCCTGGAACTGCGCGAGGATCTCGCCGTAGCGGGTGATCTCCTCCTCGGCCGTCTCGGCGGTCCAGTCGCTCAGGCCCACGAGGTCGAACATGACCGTGGCGGCCTCCTCCGACGAGTCGGCGTACTCGTCGAGCAGGGTGGTGAGCTCGTCGACGAGGTCGGCGGGCAGCGTGTTCGAGACGGCGACGCCGCCGTTGGGGATCATCTCGGTGTAGGCGAACGCGACGGCCTTGTCGGCGATGTCGGGCACCTCCGAGGTCACCGTGGTGCGGGCGTCCCAGTAGCCGAAGCCGACCTCGGCGTCGCCGTTCGCGACCGCGAGCACGGCGTTGTTGTTGCCCTCGACGGGGATCTGCTGGATGTCGGCGTCGGTGTCGATGCCGGCGTCGCGCATCGCGACGACAGGGTACTGGTACCCGGCCGGCGACGTGGCGGCCTGCAGGGCGACCTTCGCGCCGGCGATCTTCTCGAACGCCTCGACGCCCACGGGGCCCTGGCCGGTGGCCGACGCGCCGGCCTCCTCCAGACCGTTGCAGTACGACAGCTCGATGCCGCTCGCGTCGTACGTGGCCATGACCGGCTCGTCGTCGCAGTACTTGTCGGGGTTGTTCGTGTAGGCCACGGCGGCGTACGACGTGGCGCCGAAGCGCACGTCGCGCAGGATCAGCTCGGCGTCGTACTGCTCGATCGCGTTGTAGAGCGAGCCGGCGTCGGTGATGACGACCTGGGCCTGATCGGCGCCGAGCGCCTCCACGGTCGCGGCGTAGTTGTTGGCGACGACGCCCTCGACCTCGATGCCGAGGCCCTCCGAGAGGTAGTCGGTGAGGGGGCCGAGCGCCTCGGCGAGGTCCTCGCCCTCGACGGACGGGACGAGCGACAGCGTGATCGACTCCGGCCACTCGGTGGCGGCTTCGGCGTTGTCGGTGGTGTCGGACGACGCGCAGCCGGCGAGTCCGAGGGCGAGCGCCGCGACGGCACCCGACGCGATCAGGGTCTTGCGCATGGGAGGGTTCACCTTTCGAGGGGGTGGCCCGTGCCGGGCAGCACGGGGGTCTGCGCGTCGGCCCGGCGGGCCCACGCGAGGATCTGGGGGGCGAGCTCGGCGAGGGTCGCCGCGCGCATGGTCACGTCGGCGGCGGAGCCGGCGGCCGTGGCGCCCACGAGGGCTGTGTCGGCGCCGAGCGCGGCGGCCGGGGCCAGGTCGTTCTCGACGATGTCGCCGATCGAGAGGACCGGTCCGCGCGCCAGCGCCTCCCGGATGATCGGGGCGAGGCCGGCGGGCTTGCCGCTGTCGTAGCGCAGCTCGTCGAAGTGCCGCCGCACGCCCCAGCTCTCGAGCAGCGCCTCCACGCCGAGCTCGGGGGCGTTGGTCGCCAGCACGACGCGCGTCGACGCGGGCAGCGCCTCGAGCAGCTCGGCCAGGCCGGGCGCCATGTCGACGGCGCCGTCGGGCCCGCCGAGCGCGGCGCGGCTGGCGAGGTACGCCTCCTGCGCGGCCGCCGCGTCGAGCCCCGCCTCCGCCGCGAGCGTGCCGACGACGTCGTAGCCGTCGCGGAAGCGCGACTCGGTGCCGTCATCGAACGCCGCGATCGTCCGCTCCACGAGTGCGAGGAACTCCGGGCCGACGCGCCGTGCGGCCTCGCGAGCGTACGCGAGCACCGCGCCGTTGCCGACGGCGACGGTGCCGTCGAAGTCGAACACCAGGGTCGCGGTCACCGGCACTCCTTCACGCTCGCGAACAATGCGTCCACGCTATGGCAAGTTCGTGGACGGATTGGTCACGAGGAGATGAACATCCGGTGACCGGTGCGGTCGCGGACCGCCCTCGCCGCGAGAATCCATGCCCGCGCCGAGAAGTCAGGCGCGCACGGATTCTCGGCGCGGCGATGGATTCTCGCCGGCCGGCGGGGCGCGGAGGGCCGGGTTCAGCGGGGGAGGGCGGCGTTCCAGCGCAGGCGCGGGGGTTCGGCTGCCGCCTCGCGCGCGAAGTCGGCCGCGTCGGCGACCGGGAAGAGCGTGACGAGCCGCAGGCGCTGTCCCTCGTCCACGCCATAGCAGAGCACGCCGGATCCGCCGGAGCCGGCCGTGACGACCGCGCGCGTGGGAACGCCGTCGACGGGCACGTCGAGCACCGCGACGGCGTCGGCGGGCGGGTCCTGCAGCAGGGGCAGCGCCGCGGCGGTCACGCGCGCGAGCGGCGTCTCGTCCGGGCTGTCGCCGAGCCGGAACGCCGCCCCGGGCAGCCCGAGCGCGCAGGCGAGCACGCCGTCGTTCCAGCGATCGCGCTTGTAGCCGTAGGGCGTGGGCACGTCGGAGAAGAAGTAGCCGTACAGGTGCACGACGCCCGCGTTGCCGATCGGGAACTCCGCATCGATCCCCGCCGCGTCATGCAGCAGGTCGAACAGCTCGCGCGTGATGACGGGCGCCCCGACGTTCTCGTCGACGACGGTCGAGTGCCCCCACAGCTCGATCCGCCCGGCGCGCGCGTCCTCGCGCACGCAGCGGAGCGCGGCGTCGAGCCCGTCGGTCACCGGTAGTTGACGAACTGGAGGTCGAGGTCGAGGTCCTTCGACTTCAGCAGGCGGATGATCTCCTGCAGGTCGTCGCGGCTCTTGCTCGAGACGCGCACCTCGTCGCCCTGGATCTGGCTCTTGACGCCCTTCGGGCCCTCGTCGCGGATGATCTTGCCGATCTTCTTCGCGTTGTCCTGATCGATCCCGTTCTTGAGGCTCGAGACGATCCGGTACTCCCTGCCGCTGGCCTGCGGCTCGCCCGAGTCGAGGCTCTTCAGCGAGATGCCGCGCTTGATGAGCTTCGACTGGAACACGTCGAGCACCGCGAGCGCGCGGTCGTCGCTGTTGGCCTTGATGAGGATCTGCTCACCGCTCCACTCGATCGAGGCGTCGGTGCCGCGGAAGTCGTAGCGCTGCTCGACCTCCTTGCGCGCCTGGTTGAGGGCGTTGTCGGCCTCCTGGCGGTCGACCTTGGAGACGATGTCAAAGGAGCTGTCTGCCATGGCCACAGCCTACCGGTGGGCCTCAATACGCGTAGACGTTCTCGGAGATCTGGGACGTGCCCTCGGGCCGGGCGCGCCGTCGGGCACGACCGCGAAATGCCCCGTCTCGCCGTCCGTCTGCAGCCCCGCTCCCTCGTCGCTGCAGACGACGACCCAGGCCCCCTCGTCCCGATGGGAGAGGAGGCAGATGGCGCCGGGATCCTCGCCTCTCATGAGCAGAGCGAGGAGCCCTCGTGCTCGCCGATCGCACGGGCCGAGTCGAGGTCGGCCGACTCGCCCGCATTCACGGGCAGGTCGGGAAGGGCGTCCGCGGCCTCGGCCTCGCGATCGAGCACCGAGTACGTCGGGCCGGACGCCGCGCAACCGGCGAGGGCGAGCGCCGAGCACGCCGTGGCGAGCACGAGCAGCGCGCGCCGGCGGGGGCGCATGGAGGCGGGGCCGCTGGGCGGGCGGGATCGGGCGTCATGCGCCGAACCTATCGGCACCGGCGCCCGGTGCGCGAGCGATTCGTAGACTGGCGGACGACCGGAGGGAGGACGCAGACATGCGACCGATGACCGAGCAGGAGGTGCTCGACTCGCTCGTGAACGCCACGCCCGACGAGCGGAGGGTCGCGGCGCTCCCGCACGACTTCCCGCTTGTGGAGTGGGATCACCTCGACTTCCTCGCCTGGGCCGACCCGCATTCGCGCGGGCGCGGCTACATCGTCGCCGAGATCGACGGCGAGCCGACGGGCGTCGTCGTGCGGCGGGCGAACGGATCGTCGCGGGCGCGCGCGGCGTTCTGCAACATCTGCCGCACGATGCAGCCCGGCAACCAGGTGGCGCTGTTCACCGCGCGCAAGGCGGGGGAGGAGGGCGAGCTGGGCAACAGCGTGGGCACCTACATGTGCGCGGATCTGTCGTGTCACGAGAACGTGCGGCTCGCGCTGCCGCTCGCGCCGAACGAGTACCGCGCGAGCGTCGACATGAAGATCGACGGCACCGCCCGCCGCTCGCGCGAGTTCGTCGCCCGCGTGGCCGAGGCCGCCTGACGCGGCGATTTCGGCGCGACCGCCGCAGCGGGTACTATGGATGTTCGCGCCTCCGGTTGGCTGAACAAGTCGGCCGGGTGCGCATCCTGGTAGGTTGCCCGAGCGGCCAAAGGGATCTGACTGTAAATCAGACGGCTCAGCCTTCGGGGGTTCGAATCCCTCACCTACCACGTGCGAGGCCCGCATCCATCGGATGCGGGCCTCCGTCGTTCCCGGGGTCGTGGATCGCGCGGCACCGGGCGTTCACCGGGCGGCGATAGCGTGGGGAGCATGACGACTCCGGGGGAACTGCGGGCGCTGGCGCGCGAGATCGCGGCCGAGGCCGCCGAGCTGGCGGCGCGGCGCCGGGCCGAGGGGGTCGCGATCGCGGCGAGCAAGTCGACGCTCGCCGACATCGTGACCGAGGCCGACCGCGAGGTCGAGGCGCTCATCCGCGCGCGCCTCGCCGCGCAGCGACCGGATGACGCCTTCTACGGCGAGGAATCCGGCGCGGGGAGCGGCACGTCGGGGATCACGTGGGTGGTCGACCCGATCGACGGCACGGTGAACTACGCGTTCGGCATGCCGGCATGGGCCGTGAGCATCGGCGTGGTCGAGGGCGGCGCCGATCCGATGACCTGGCACGCGCTCGCCGGCGTCGTGCACGCGCCGGTGCTCGGCGAGGTGTTCGAGGCGGCCGCGGGCGAGGGCGCGTGGCTCGGCGGGCGGCGGCTCGAGGTCACGCGGGAGGCGCCGGCGGGCGCGCTCATCGCCACGGGCTTCAGCTACGACGCCGCGTCGCGCCAGGAGCAGCTCGCGCTCGTGCAGCGCGTGATGCCGCTCGCGCGCGACCTGCGCCGCATCGGCGCCGCGTCGCTCGATCTCGCGTACGTCGCGGCCGGCCGGCTCGACGCCTACTACGAGCGCGGGCTGCGTCCGTGGGATCTCGCCGCCGGCGCGCTGCTCGTGCAGGAGGCCGGCGGACGCGTGGGCTGGCACCCCGCCGACGAGCGCGGCCGCGCGATGATCGTGACCGGCGGCCCGGCGATCTTCGACGAGCTCTACGTCGCCGTCGCGCCCGACGCCTGACCGCTCCCATCCGTCACTCGGCGGGGGTGTCGGAAGATTTAACACGCCCGTTTCCCGAACCGGCGGCGTGGACTGGCGATGCCCAGGTTCATCCGGGTAGTGTGTGGGTTATCCGATCGTTATAGTCCGATCCCGACGGACGAGGCGGTCGGTGCCCCCGATACACGAGTGCCGATCCCCCGCGGCACCCGAGCGAAAGCCTCCGTACGCCCGTGCCTCACGACCTCCCCCCGGCCGAGCAGCCGACGCGCCTCTCGCGGCGCGCGCTGCGCGCCCAGGCAGCAGGTCTCGCCGCGGCGCTCGCGCAGGCCGAGGCGGCGGCATCGTCGGATCGCGCCGTGGCCGTTCCCGAGCGGCGCTCGGCGGAGGTCGCGCCCGTGGCGCACCCCCCGGCCCAGATCGCCCCTGCCGCAAGCGTGGAGCCCGCAACGGTGGAGCCCGCTGCCGAGGCGCCTGCGACGAGCAAGCCGACGCCCGCCGAGACCGTGCCGCTGACCCGTCGTCAGCGCCGTGCCCTCGCGCAGTCGGCTGCGCACAAGCCCGTCGACCTCGTCTCGGTCGAGGTCGACGACGCGGCCGCGGCCCCCGCGACGCCGCTCGAGGCCGCCGCCGAGGCGCCCGACGCCGAGTCCTCGATCGCGATCGACGAGGTCCCCGCGCCCGAGGTCATCGCTCCGACGGAGCCGGCGGAGCCCGCAGAAGCGGATGAGCCGGCCGAGCAGTCCGAGCCCGTCGAGGCAGACGCCTCGAGCTCGTCGGACGATCCATTCCTCGAGGCCGTCCGCGCCTTCGGTGCGACCGGCGAGACCCCGGTCATCCGCGACGCCGCCGAGAGCGGGCGCGCCGAGGAAGCCGACCACGTCGCGCCGCGCCGCCCGCGCCGGCTGCGGCGCGTCATGGCCACCACCACCGCTTCGCTCGGCGTGATGGGGATCGTCGGCGCCCTTGCGGTGGGCCTGACCACGCCGATCGGCGCGATCGCCGCTCCCGCCGAGGGCGAGAGCCTCGCGACGCAGGCGTCCGCGTCCGGCTCGCTGGGCGGATCGAAGGCCGACATCCAGGCCTTCGTGGCGCCGGCCGACGTGACGGCGGAGGCGCTCGAGGCGTCGAGCTCGTACGCCTCGACGAGCTACAGCGAGCTCGCGGCCGCCGAGGGCATCAATGCCTCGGGCGCCGCCTTCACGAACGACCCGACGGCCGACATCCAGTGGCCGTTCCTCGTGGGCGTGGGCATCAGCTCGCCCTACGGGTACCGCTGGGGCCGGCTGCACGAGGGTCTCGACTTCGTGCCGGGCGCGGGCGCGCCGATCCAGGCGATCGCCGACGGCACCGTGCGCATCGCCACCGAGGCGGGCGGCTCGTACGGCGTGAACGTCTACATCGACCACATCATCGACGGCCAGCTCGTCACGAGCCACTACGCGCACATGCAGTACGGCTCGCTGCGGGTGGTGCCCGGCCAGCGCGTCGAGGTGGGCGACATCATCGGCCTCACGGGCAACACCGGCCGCTCGTACGGCGCGCACCTGCACTTCGAGATCATCATCGGCGGATCCACGATCGACCCGATGCCGTGGCTGCAGAAGTGGGCGGGCACGCACTATCCGGACGAGGCCGCCGCGGAGCCGGCGGGTCAGCCCGAGACCTCGGAGGGATGAGCCCCGGTTCGTGAAGGACCGCGGCGGGATGGTATTCTCTTCTGGTTGCCCGTGACCGGGTAGCACGCCCCGATAGCTCAGTGGCAGAGCACTTCCATGGTAAGGAAGGGGTCGTCAGTTCAATCCTGACTCGGGGCTCGCAGCATCTACGGATGCAGTCGCGGCGGAGTAGCTCAGTTGGTGAGAGCGCACGACTCATAATCGTGAGGTCGCGGGTTCAAGCCCCGCCTCCGCTACCGCATGCAGGCCCCCGGTTCGCCGGGGGCTTTCGCGTTCCCGGCTCAGGACGCCTGCCCGCGGGTCACCGCATCGCGCAGATCCGCCCGCGCGCCGGCATCCAGCACCGCGAGCAGTGCAGGCTTGTCCAGCCCTTCCGGAAGCCCGAGCAGTCGCGACGGGATGGCGGTGATGAGGGCCCGCTGCAGGGACATGAGCGCGCGCGGGGGCCGCACCTGTCCGTCGTCCCAGCTGGAAGCGGCCTGCCCGGCGCCGGCGATGAAGACGATCAGGTCGGCCACACGCCGATTCTCTCAGGCGGTCGCGCGTAGCGTGGCCTCGCGGCAGAGGTCGCGGATCGCGGCCGTGATGCTCGCGCGGGCGCCGATGGGACGCGTGTCGCCGAGGTGCGCGCCGGCGAGGCACTCCCAGCCGTCCTCGGTGGCGCAGACGTAGCCGACGACCGTGTCGTCGAGCAGGATCTGGTAGCAGTCGAGCCCGACGGGCACGATCTCGGCCTCGGGGGCCCGGCCGAGCGCGGGGTGCCCCGAGCTCATCGGCGCGTTGGTGCGCGAGGGGCGGACGGCGGTGGTCGGGTCGGTCATCAGCGTCATCGTCTTCTCCGATCTCGACATCACGGTGGCAGCATGTGCGCTGCTGCCACCACTCTCCCGAGTAGAACCGCTTTCGGGGAATCGAGGCGCGAGGCTTGACGACCGTATGCCGCACGGGCTATGGACCGGACGCTGCTCAGGGCGACGGAGTGAACGTGATCGATCCGGTCGCGCTCTCGGCGGCGATGCGCTCGAGGCGCGCGGGATCGGTCGAGGGCGGCGTGACGGCGTCGAACTCGAAGCGCAGGTCGATGGCCGGAGCCACCCAGATCGCCACGCGCTGCCGAGCCTCCGTCCACGACAGGAGGAACCCCTCGCGGCGACGCAGCTTGGTCACGACGACCGCCTTGACGTGTGCGAGCTCGTCGTCGTCCACCTCGACGGGGTCGGGGTGTCCGTCGTAGTAGAGGCGGCCCATCTCCACACCGTAGACCCCCGGGGCGTGCGGCGCCATGGTCGGCGCCTTCCGAGAGACGCGCGGGTCTCAGGCGGCGGCGTACGGCGCGGGGCGGCCGTAGAGGTAGCCCTGCGCGTAGTCGATGCCCGCGTCGACGGCGGTGCGGCGGTGCCGCTCGGTCTCCACACCCTCCGCGAGCGTCCTGGCGCCCACCATGCGCGCCGCTGCCACGTACGCGCGCAGCTTCCTCGCCTCGGTCAGTCCGTCGCCGTCCGCGGGGACGGCGTTCCACAGCAGGGACTTGTCGATCTTGACGATGTCGGGGCGCAGGTCGATGATGCGCTCGACGTTGGCGTGGTTGGTGCCGGCGTCGTCGATCAGGAGCATCGCGTCGAGCTCGTCGACGTGCTCGCGCACGCGGCTGTCGGTGCCGAGCACCGAGGTCTCGAGCAGCTCGATGCCCCAGCGCCGACCGCGAGGCAGGAGCGAGCGCACCTCGGGCCGCGCGATCGACTGCGCCGACAGGTTGATCGTCACGGAGTAGGACGCCGGGATGGCCGAGGCCGCCGCGACGGCGCTGCGCGCGAGCGCGAGCTCGAGCTCGACGATCCCGCACGCCGGGTCCGCCAGGTGCTCGGTAGGCGGCCGCCCGTCCTCGAACCGCGCGAGGGCCTCGTATCCGACGATCCCGCCGGTCCGCGTCGAGACGAGCGGCTGGAAGACGATGCGGTGCGCGGGCACGTCCCCTCGTCGCGTGGCACGACGTGCCTGATCGATGTCGCCCGTCACACTCATCCGTTCTCGTGGCGCGGTTCTCTCGAGCGCGACGTTACCAGTGTGACGGGTGGGAGTGGTGTGCCGATTTGCGCCGGAGACCCTGCCGAGAGTGTCTTCCGGAATGCTGCCCGATAGTCCCCGGGCAGCTATGGCGGATGCCCAGGCCCGTTCGGTATGGTCAGGGCGCACTCGCACCCCCGACCACACAGCACCCGGCGGCCCGGTCACATGGCACCGCCGGAGTGCCCGAACCGGTGAGACATGGCACGTTCGAACGACAGGGTCCTGACTCCCCTCGTCAGCCGCGTGCGCCGGGCGTGGAAGCACCAGTCGCGCTTTTCGCTCACCACCGCCATCGGCTCGCTCTACTTCGCCGTGCTCGCCGGGGCGCACCTCCTCGCGCACGATCACGGCTCGGTGCAGGCCGCGCCCGAGGTCACGGTGCTGCTGTTCGGTCTGGCGGGCATGCTCGTGGCGCTCATCGCCGGGCGGCGGTTCCCCCGCTGGGCGGGGATGGCCCTGTCGTTCCTGCTGGGCGGCGGGATCGCGGCGGTCCTGACCTCGAGCGACCACCCCGGCACGGTGGTCGCGGCGCTCCTCGTCGTGCCCGTGCTGATGGTGTACCTCGGCTTCCAGCCCGCCGGCATGGCGCGCCTGGCCGCCGCCGTCGTCATCGCCATCTGCGCGGTGGCCGTCTTCGGCGGCCGCATCGAGCCGATGCACACATCGAGCGGGTCGTGGGTGGTCGTGTACGGCGGGATCGTGTGCTGGCTCGTGCTCGAGGTCTCGCTCGCGCTGGGGGAGGACCTCTCCCGCGTGGTGCGGACCGATCCCCTCACGGGAGCGCTCAACCGGCGGGGACTGAACCGCTACGTGCGCGAGACCCGCCGGTCGGGGGCGGAGCGCTGGATCCTCGTCGCCGACATCGACGGGCTCAAGCCCGTCAACGACCAGCACGGCCATGCCGCGGGCGACGCGCTGCTGCGGGCGACCGTCGCGTCGTGGCAGGAGGTGCTCGGGCCGAACGACGTGGTCGGGCGCTGGGGCGGCGACGAGTTCGTCATCATCTTCCGCGCCTCGGGCGAGGCGGCCGCGCGCGAGGTGGAGGCGCGCCTGCGCGAGGCAGCCGCGCAGCCGTTCAGCGCCGGGCTGGTGCGGCTGCAGTACGGGCCGGGGCTCGACATGCTCGTGCGTCTCGCCGACGACGACCTGTACCGCGAGAAGCGCGAGCGACCGCCGCGGGCCGACACCATCACCGCGCCGGTGATCACGGGCGACACGGTGGACGAGAGCGTGCAGGCCTGGCCGGCGCTCGTGTCGATCGGGGCGGCCGCCCTCTACGTCGCCAGCGCCGCCGTCGGCCTGATGTCGGCGATGACCGTGTGGCAGGTGGTGGCCGAGACCGCGGCCGTCGCCGTCGGCGTGGCGGCCATCTTCGTCGCGGTCCGGCTCGGCGCGCGCTACCCCCACTGGGGCGTCCTCGTCTGGGCGGGCGTGATGGCGGTCACCCTCATGGTGCGGGCGGGCGTGCGCGACGACGCGGACGGGCTCATCGAGCTGCTGTTCTGCCTGCCGCTGTTCGCGGTGATCTCGGGGTGGTTCTATCGCCGCCGCGTCGGGCGCTCCTTCCTGGCCGCCATCATCCTCGGCGTGCTCGCGACGGTGGCGTTCCTTCCCGCGGAGGTCGCCGAGGCGGTCGGATCGATGCCGCTCGTCGCGGCCATCGCCACCGCCTGGCTGCTGCTCGAGGCGGTGCACGCCGTGCGCCACGGGGAGCGCACGCTCGCCGAGACCGATCCCCTCACGCGCGCCCTGAACCGCCTCGGCCTCGACCGCGCCTTCGAGCGCGCCGCCGAGCGCACGCGGCGGCGGGGGCTGCCGCTCGCCTACGTCGCCGTCGACTTCGACGGCTTCAAGCAGATCAACGACGAGCAGGGCCACGACGCGGGCGACCGCCTGCTCCAGTCCGCGGTGGAGGCGTGGCGCGACGCGCTGCGCGCGGACGACGTGATCGGCCGGGTGGGCGGCGACGAGTTCGTCATCCTCCTGCCGGGTGCGTCGGCCGCCGCAGCCGAGGCGACGATGACGCGCCTGCACGCCGAGGCGGGCGGCGGCTGGTCGTGGGGCGTGGCCGAGCTGCGCGACGGCGACGACGCCGCGTCGGTCGGAGCGCGCGCCGATGCGGTGCTCTACGCGGCCAAGGCCGCCCGGAACTGATCCGCGGGGCGAACCGCCGGGGTAGCGTGGAGCGGTTGCCGCCGAGAACAGGAGCCCGATGACCGCCGACGCCCGCACCCCCAGGACCTACCTCGCGTTCGTGGCGATCGGCCTCGTCTCCGGCTTCATGTCCGGCCTGTTCGGCGTGGGCGGCGGCACCGTGATCGTGCCTCTGCTCGTGCTGCTGGCGGCGTTCGGGCAGAAGCTCGCCTCGGGCACGTCGGGCGCGTCGATCATCGTCACCGCCGCGGTCGGCGTCATCTCCTACGCCGCGCACGATCAGGTGAACTGGCTGGCGGCGGCGCTGCTCGCCGTCGGCGGCGTCGTCGGCGCGCCGATCGGGGCGCAGCTGCTGCATCGGATCAGCGAGGCGGCCCTGCGCTGGATCTTCGTCGGCTTCCTCGTCGTCGTCATGATCAGCCTCTTCTTCATCATCCCGGACCGCAGCGCAGACGTGCCGATGAACGTCTGGATCGGGCTCGCGCTCATCGCGACGGGCGTCGTCACGGGCGTGCTGTCCGGCCTCATCGGCGTGGGCGGCGGAATCATCGTCGTGCCGGTGCTGATCCTCCTCTTCGGCGCGAGCGACCTCGTCGCCAAGGGCACGTCGCTGCTCATGATGATCCCCACGACCATGTCGGGCGCGTGGCGCAACTGGCGCAACCGCAACATCGACTGGGCGGCCGCGGGGGTGATCGCCCTGGCGACGTGCGTCACGACGCCGCTCGGGGCGATCGTCGCCGGCGTCGTGGACCCCGTCGTGGCGAACTGGCTGTTCGTGGCGTTCCTCGTGCTCATCGCCGCGCAGATGGCGCAGCGCGCGATCCGCGCCGGCCGCCAGGGCCGCTGACCGGGAGCGGCCACGACAAGCCGCGTAGGATCGAACGGTGGCCGTGAATCCTGATCTCGTCGGCCGGGAGTTCCCGCCGACGCCGCCGTACCTCGTGGGTCGCGAGAAGGTGCGCGAGTTCGCGCGCGCCGTGCTCGCGCAGTCCCCGCAGCATCACGACGTCGAGGCCGCGCGCGCCCTCGGCTACGCCGATGTCGTGGCGCCGCCGACCTTCGCGATGGTCGTGCAGGACCTCACGCTGCAGCAGCTGCTGGGCGACGAGTCCGCCGGCATCGTGCTGGAGCGCACGGTGCACGCCGAGCAGCGGTTCCGCTACTCGCGCCCGATCGTGGCCGGCGACGAGCTCACCGCCACGCTGCGCGTGACGCAGGTGCGCGCGATGGGCGGCGCGTCGATGGTCACGAGCGAGTCGGACGTCGTCGACGCCGACGGTGCGCACGTGGTCACGACCACCTCGATCCTCGTCGTGGGAGGGGCCGAATGAACGCCGGAGACGTGCTTGCCGAGCGCACCGTGCACCTCACGCGCGAGTCGCTCGTGCGCTACGCCGGGGCGTCGGGCGACTTCAACCCGATCCACTACCGCGACGATGTCGCCCAGCGCGTGGGCCTGCCCGGCGTGCTCGCGCACGGCATGCTCACCATGGGCATCGCCGGATCGGTCGTGGCCGATGCGCTCGGCGACGCCGGCCGCATCCTCGAGTACGGCGTGAAGTTCACCAAGCCCGTCGTCGTCGACGCCGAGGCCGGCGCGGACGTGGCGATCGTCGCCACCGTCGGCAAGGTCGAGGACGACGGCACGGCGCGCGTGGACCTGACGGTGAGCCACGGCGAGACGAAGGTGCTCGGCAAGGCCCAGCTGCGGGTGCGGGTGTGACGGAGCCGGCCGAGTCGATCCCGCTGTCGCGGCTGACGACCCTGCAGGTGGGCGCCGCGCCCGCCCGCATGGTCGAGGCGCGCACGCGCGACGAACTCGTCGCGGCCCTGCGGGAGGTGTGGGCCGACGGCGACGACTGGTTCGTGCTCGGCGGCGGATCGAACCTGCTGGCGGGAGACGAGCCCTTCGACGGCACCGTCGTGCGGATCCTCACGACCGGCTTCGCAGAGGTTCCCGGCGCGCCGGAGGGGCGCGTGCGCGTGCGCGTGGAGGCGGGGCAGAACTGGGACGAGCTCGTGGCCTGGTCGGTGTCGCAGGGCCTGCGCGGCATCGAGGCGATGTCGGGCATCCCCGGCACGGCCGGCGCGGCGCCCATCCAGAACGTCGGCGCCTACGGGCAGGAGATCGTGCAGACGCTCGTCGAGGTCGAGCTGATCGACGAGGCCACCGGCGAGGTGCACGTGGTGCCCGCCGCCGAGCTGGGGCTCGGCCCGCGCACCTCCGACCTGAAGCGGCACTACGGCGAGGAGCCCGCGCGCTCGGCGGTGATCCTCTCGCTCACGCTCGAGCTCGAGCGCGTGGGCACGGATCCGCGCCCCGTCACGGACGCGCGCATCGCCTCGGCGATCGGCCTGCCGCCGGGTGCGGAGGCCTCGCTGGCGTCGATCCGCGACACCGTGCTGCGCATCCGCGCGGCCAAGGGCATGGTGCTCGACGCCGCCGACGACGACACCCGCAGCGCCGGCTCGTTCTTCAACAACCCGATCGTCACCGAGCAGGAGGCGCGCTCGCTGCCCGCCGACTGCCCGCGCTGGCCGATGGAGCCCGACATCGACGCCGTCTCGGTGATCCCGCTCGAGCGGTTCGACGGCTGGGTGCCGGCCCCCGCGCAGCGGGTCGTGCCCGTGAAGGTGAGCGCGGCGTGGCTCATCGAGCACTCGGGCCTGCGCAAGGGCTTCCGGCTCGGCCGCTCGCGCGCCTCGCTGTCGACCAAGCACACCCTCGCGATCACGAACCGCGGGGGAGCGACCGCCGGCGAGATCGCGGAGCTCGCCCGCTTCGTGCAGATGCGCGTGGCGCAGGAGTTCGGCATCGAGCTGCGCCCCGAGCCGGTGTTCATCGGCGTGGAGCTGTGAGCGGCCGCTGACGCCGTTCGGCGGCCGCCCCGGCGGGCCCGGGGCTCAGTCGGCGCGCGCCGGTCTCTTTGTCCGCAAGTCTCTGCCAAGTCCGCGCGTCTGAACAGCCGGATTCGACAGAGACTTGCGGACATGGGCTCGGCCGGCGGGCCCGGGGCTCAGTCGGCGCGCGAGGGCTCGCCCTGTGCGTCGGCATCGGCGTCGGGCGCCTCGGGCGCGGCGGAGAGCGGGCCGTCGGGGCGGATCAGCTCGCGCACCTCCGCCATGTAGCTCGTCAGCTGCTGCTGCTGCCAGCGCAGCTGGCGGGCGCGGTCCTCGGCGTCGTGCAGCACGGCCGTCGTGTGCCCCGTGACCGTCTCGACGATCTTCTGGGCCTTCGCCCGCGCGCGCTCGAGCGTCTCGCGGGCGCGCACCTGCGCGTCGGCCTCGATCTGCGCCGCCTGCGCGCGCATCAGGCGCTCGTAGTCGTCGGCCTTCGCCGAGATCCGCTGGGCGTGCTCGAGCGATGCGGCGACCTGCTCGTTCGCATCCGCCGTGATGCGCTCGGCGTGCGCCACGGCCTGGTTGTGCAGCACGAGGAACTCCTGCTGCGCGTCGTCCTGGCGGCGGGTGAGCGACTCCTCGAACTCCAGCAGGCGGGCGTTCATCTCGCGCACCTCGCGCTCCGTGTCGGCGCGCAGCTGCGAGGTCTCGCTCGTCACGAGCGCGCGCAGCGCGGCGGCACCCTTCTCGGCCTCGGTGCGGATCGCGGCCGCCTCGCGCTCGGCCTGCGCCACCTTCTCGGCGGCGTGCTTCGCCTCGCGCTCGATGCGGGCCTCGTGCGCCATGTACTCCGTCTCCATCTTGAGACGGATCTGGTCGGCGTCGTGCTGGGCCTGCGCCGTGATGCGCGCCACATCGGCGTCGAGCTCGGCGCGCTGCGCGGCGACGTCGTCGCGCGCGGCCTCGAGCAGGCGCTCGGCCTGCAGCGCGGTGTTCTGGATGAGCGTGTTCGCCTGCTCCTCG
Source organism: Microbacterium sp. NPDC003461 (assembly GCF_053588335.1). Lineage (NCBI taxonomy): Bacteria > Bacillati > Actinomycetota > Actinomycetes > Micrococcales > Microbacteriaceae > Microbacterium > Microbacterium sp. NPDC003461. The sequence goes on from NZ_JBSFPT010000011.1 coordinate 70,447, forward strand.
GCCACGCGCAGCACGGCCTCGAACTGCTGACGGGTCTGCGGCTGATCGCCGTCGCCCGCGCCGTCCGAGAGCTCCGTCGTGAGCGCGGCGATCTGCTGCTCCGCCTCTGCGGCCTTCGCCTGCGCCGCCGCGAGCTGCGCGGCGCGCTCCTCCGACTCGGCGCGCAGCCGCTCGGCCTCCGCGCGCAGCCGCTCGGCCTCGGCGCGCTGCTCCTCGAGCTCCTGGCGGTGCCGGTCCTCGAGCGAGGCGAGCCGCGCCGAGACGCTCTGCAGCTTCGAGCCGAGGTCGGCGACCGCCGCGTCCACCTCCTCGCGGTCGTAGCCGCGGAAGCCGATCGAGAACTCGGCCTGCTCCGGCGATCCCGTCGGGAACAGGTCGTCGAATTCTTCGCGGCGACCGCCGCCGTCGGTCGTGGACGTGCTCATGCGGAGGCGTCTCCCTGCAGTCGGGGTTCACGCGACGCGCGTCGCGCGGGTGGGGGATGGTGCAGGGGCGCTTTCGTAGGACCGAGCCTGCGTGTTCATCGTAGGAGGCCGTGGGGTGCGCCTCAATGGAACCGGACGGATCCGGACGGCATATATCGGCAGCGAGGGGCGGTCGCGGCCGCTCAGGCGCCGAACAGGCGCTGCAGGCGGCGCACCCCCTCGAGCAGCTGGTCGTCGCCGAGCGCGTACGACAGGCGCAGGAAGCCGCTCGGGCCGAAGGCCTCGCCGGGGACGACGGCCACCTCGGCCTCGTCGAGGATGAGATCGGCCAGCTCGAGCGAGGTCTCGACCCGTCGGCCCGCCCATTCGCGGCCGAGCAGGCCCGTCACGTCGGGGTAGGCGTAGAACGCGCCCTGCGGCGTCGGCACCGAGACGCCCGGGATCCGCGACAGCTCGTCGACGATCAGGCGCCGGCGGCGGTCGAACGCCTCGCGCATCCGGTCCACCTCGTCCTGCGGCCCGCTCAGCGCCGCGATCGCGGCGCGCTGTGCGACGTTGTTGACGTTGCTCGTGAGGTGGGACTGCAGGTTCGCCGCGATCCTGATCGCGTCGACCGGGCCGATCATCCAGCCCACGCGCCAGCCCGTCATGGCGTAGGTCTTGGCGACGCCGTTGACGAGGATCGTCTGGCCGGCCAGCTCGGGCACGGCCTCGACGATCGAGACGGCCCGCGCCCCGTCGTAGGTGAGGTTCTGGTAGATCTCGTCGGTGATCACCCAGATGCCGTGCGCGAGCGCCCATTCGCCGATCGCGCGCGTCTCCTCCTCGGTGTACACCGATCCGGTGGGGTTGGAGGGCGAGACGAACACGAGCGCCGTCGTGCGATCGGTGCGCGCGGCCTCCAGCTGGTCGACGGTCACCTTGTAGTCCTGCTCGGACCCGGCGAACACCTCGACGGGCGTGCCGTCGGCGAGCTGGATCGCCTCCGGGTAGGTCGTCCAGTACGGCGCGGGCAGCAGGACCTCGTCACCGGGGTTCACGACGGCCTGGAACGCCTGGTAGACCGACTGCTTGCCGCCGTTGGTCACGATGATCTGCGACGGCGAGACCTCCAGGCCCGAGTCGCGCAGCGTCTTCGCGGCGATCGCCTCGCGCAGCGCGGGCAGCCCGGCGGCCGCGGTGTAGCGGAAGTTCGCGGGGTCCTTCAGCGCCTCCGCCGCGGCCTCGACGATGAACGGCGGCGTGGGGAAGTCCGGCTCGCCGGCCGCGTACGAGATGACGGGGCGGCCCTCGGCCTTCAGCGCCTTCGCCTTGGCATCCACCTTGAGCGTGGCGGATTCGGCGATGGCGGAGATCTTGCGGGACAGCGGCGCGCGTTCGGTCACGCGTCAATCGTAGGACCACGCCCTCCCCGTCGTCAGGCCCCGCGGCGCGCCCTCGCGATCCGCCGCGCGCTGATGCACGATGGGCCGGGGAGGCCGCGGCGCGGTCCCCGCGGACAGGAGGAGCGAGCACATGGACGAGAAGACGCTGATCGGATCCATCCCGAAGGGGCTGTTCATCGGGGGCGAATGGGTCGACGCGACGGGTGGGGGAACGCTCGAGGTGCGCGATCCCGCCACGAACGAGGTCATCGCGCGCATCGCGGACGCGACGGCGGACGACGCCACGGCCGCGCTCGACGCGGCCGTCGCCGCGCAGGAGGAGTGGGCGGCCACGCCGCCGCGGCAGCGCGGGGAGATCCTGCGGCGGGCGTGGGAGCTCGTGCAGGAGCGCAAGGAGGACCTCGCGCTCGTCATGACGATCGAGATGGGCAAGCCGTTCGCCGAGTCGCTGGGCGAGGTCGCCTACGGCGGCGAGTTCCTGCGGTGGTTCGGCGAGGAGGCGGTGCGCATCACGGGCCGCTACGGGCTGAACCCCGAGGGCACGGGCCGGATCGTCGTGTCGCAGCGGCCGGTGGGGCCGTGCTTCTTCATCACGCCGTGGAACTTCCCGCTCGCGATGGCCACGCGCAAGCTCGCGCCGGCGCTGGCGGCCGGCTGCACGAGCGTCATCAAGCCCGCGCAGCTGACCCCGCTCACCACGATGCTCTTCGTCACCCTGCTGGAGGAGGCGGGCCTGCCGAAGGGCGTCGTGAACGTCATCACCTCCTCGTCGTCGAGCCGCGTCGCCGAGCCGATCCTGTCCGATCCGCGCCTGCGCAAGCTGTCGTTCACCGGATCCACCGCCGTGGGCAAGAAGCTCATCGCGCAGGCGGCCGACAACGTGCTGCGGGTGTCGATGGAACTCGGCGGCAACGCGCCCTTCGTGGTCTTCGACGACGCGGATCTCGACGCCGCCGTCGACGGTGCCATGACGGCGAAGTTCCGCAACGTCGGGCAGGCGTGCACGGCGGCCAACCGGATCATCGTGCACGAGGACGTCGCCGAGGAGTTCACGCGGCGGGTCGCCGAGCGCGTGGCCGGGATGCGCGTCGGGCGCGGCACGGAGGAGGGCGTGCGGATCGGCCCGCTCATCGACGAGGACGCCGTGGCCAAGGCCGACGAGCTCGTGCGCGACGCCGTCGACCGCGGCGCGACGCTCGTGCGCGGCGGGGCGCGAATCGACGGACCCGGCACGTTCTACGAGCCGACCGTGCTCTCGGGCCTCGCCCCGGACGCGCGCATCATGTCGGAGGAGATCTTCGGGCCCGTCTTCGCCGTGGCGACCTTCGCCACCGAGGACGAGGCCGTCGCGCTCGCGAACGACACCGAGTACGGCCTCGTCTCGTACGTGTACACGCAGGATCTCGCGCGCGGTCACCGCATGATCGACCGCCTCGAGACGGGCATGATGGGCCTCAACGTGGGCGTGATCTCGAATGCCGCGGCGCCGTTCGGCGGTGTCAAGCAGTCGGGAATGGGGCGCGAGGGCGGCTTCGAGGGCATCCACGAGTACCTCTCGCCCAAGTACACGCTGCTGCCCGCGGACTGACGCCCCGGCGGTCGCGACGCGCCCGGGGCGCGGGGCCGCGTGTCGTCGCTCCGGGCGCATGCCGTACACTGGTGCGTGCAGTTGTCTGCATTCTTTCGGCATGCCCGGAGGGGTCTGGACGACACCCGAGGATCGCGGATCCTCTAGGGCGGTAGCTCAATTGGCAGAGCAGCGGTCTCCAAAACCGCAGGTTGCAGGTTCGATTCCTGTCCGCCCTGCGCGTCAGCGTCAGCTGGCTCACGAAAGGTAGCGAATGGCCAAGGACGTTTCGGGCGACATCGTCGCGGCAAACGGCGCGACCGAGAAGAAGCCCGGCTTCTTCGGGCGGATCCTGATCTTCTTCCGCCAGGTCATCGCCGAGCTGCGCAAGGTCGTCACGCCGACCCGCTCTGAACTGCTGAAGTTCACGGCCGTCGTGCTCGGCTTCGTCGTGGTCGTGATGGGCCTTGTGTACGGGCTCGACATCGTGTTCTCGTGGGTCGCGACCGTCGTGTTCGGCGTGCCGAGCTGATCCCGACGCACGAACGGAAGAGAAGAACCACGTGCCTGAGAACCACTTCGACGACGTCGACCTCGCGACCGCCGCAGAGCAGTCGAGCGAGGACGACGAGGCGCAGGACGGCAACGTCCTCGCGTCCGAGGAGCGCGCCAACGAGGCGGCCGAGCGCGGTGCCATGCACATCGACGGCGACCTGGGCGACGCGGACGAAGACATCGACATCGACGACCCGGAGGCGGACGCGATCGTGAACGACGCACTGAACATCGACGAGACGGCCGAGGCGGAGGCCGCCGCGGAGGTGCTGTCCGACGACGCCGCCGAGAACGGCGTGGACACCACCGCGGAGAACGACGAGCAGCCGGCGGAGAGCACCGACGAGGGCGCGGCCGAGGCGGCCGACGGCGACGACCCCTACGCCGAGTTCCGGGCCGAGCTGCGGTCCCTCGAGGGCAAGTGGTACGTCATCCACTCCTACGCGGGCTTCGAGCGCAAGGTGAAGGCCAACATCGAGCAGCGCAAGTCGACGCTCGAGGTCGAGGACGACATCTACCAGGTCGAGGTCCCGATGGAGGACGTCGTCGAGATCAAGAACGGCCAGCGCAAGATGGTCACGCGCGTGCGCATCCCCGGCTACGTGCTGGTGCGCATGGAGCTCAACGAGGACACCTGGTCGGTCGTGCGGCACACGCCCGGCGTGACCGGCTTCGTCGGCAACGCGCACAACCCCACGCCGCTGCGCTTCGAAGAGGCGTTCAACATGCTCAAGCCGCTCGCCGAGATCAAGGAGGCCGAGAAGGTCGCCGCCTCGGGCAAGTCGGCCGCCAAGACCGGCGCCGCGCCGCGCGTCATCCCCGCCGAGGTCGACTTCGAGGTGGGCGAGACCATCACGATCAAGGAGGGCTCGTTCGCGGGCCTGCCCGGCACGATCAGCGAGATCAACGCCGCGAGCGGCAAGCTCACGGTCCTCGTCTCGCTCTTCGAGCGCGAGACGCCGGTCGAGCTGTCGTTCGACCAGGTCTCCAAGATGATCTGATCCCACGGGATCCCCACGAGAGCCGCTCCCTTCCGGGGGCGGCTCTCGTGCATTCCTGCTAGGATTGTCTGGTTTGCGCCCTGTCTGCGCGAACGATCACCACCGCTTCCGGGATGGCTCCCGGATGCGGGAGAGCGGATGCATCCGGCATCCACTCGACGAAAGGAATGTGCAATGGCACCGAAGAAGAAGGTCTCGGGGCTCATCAAGCTCCAGATCCAGGCCGGCCAGGCCAACCCGGCGCCGCCGATCGGACCCGCCCTGGGTCAGCACGGCGTCAACATCATGGAGTTCTGCAAGGCGTACAACGCGGCGACCGAGTCGCAGCGCGGCAACGTCATCCCCGTGGAGATCACCGTCTACGAGGACCGCAGCTTCACGTTCGTCCTGAAGACCCCGCCGGCCGCTGAGCTGATCAAGAAGGCCGCGGGCGTCAAGAGCGGCTCGGCCACGCCCCACACGGTGAAGGTCGCCAAGCTCACGAAGGCGCAGGTCGAGGAGATCGCCAAGACCAAGCAGCCCGACCTGAACGCGAACGACCTCGAGGCTGCCTCGAAGATCATCGCCGGCACCGCCCGCTCCATGGGCATCACGGTCGAGGACTGAGGGGGATCACGACAATGGCTACCAAGTCCAAGGCTTACATCGCCGCCGCCGAGAAGATCGAGGCCGGCAAGTACTACACGCCCGCCGAGGCCGTAGCGCTCGCGCGCGAGACCGGCTCGAAGAAGTTCGACGCCACCGTCGAGGTCGCGCTGAAGCTCTCGGTCGACCCCCGCAAGGCCGACCAGATGGTGCGCGGCACCGTCATGCTCCCGCACGGCACGGGCAAGACCGCCCGCGTCATCGTGTTCGCGAACGGTGCGGCCGCCGAGGCCGCCATCGCCGCGGGCGCCGATGAGGTCGGCGGCGCCGAGCTCATCGAGAAGGTCGCCGCCGGCTGGACCGACTTCGACGCCGCCGTGGCGGTGCCGGAGCTCATGGGCCAGGTCGGGCGCCTGGGCAAGGTGCTGGGCCCCCGCGGCCTCATGCCGAACCCCAAGACGGGCACCGTCACCCCGAACCCGGCCAAGGCCGTCGAGGAGATCAAGGGCGGAAAGATCGAGTTCCGCGTCGACAAGCACGCCAACATCCACTTCATCGTGGGCAAGGCGTCGTTCGCGCCGGAGCAGCTCGAGGCCAACATCACGGCCGCGCTGGACGAGATCGTCCGCCTGAAGCCGTCGAGCGCCAAGGGCCAGTACATCCAGAAGGGCTCGGTGTCGACCACGTTCGGCCCCGGCATCCCGCTGGACGTCAAGGCGATCGCGTAACACAGCAAGCAGAACGGGCCCCGTCTTCGGACGGGGCCCGTTCTGTTTTCTTTTCAGAAGCGTCTGTTTTCTTTTCAGAAGCGTCTGCGCGCGCTCGGGCACCCGCTTCGCGGGCTGTTTCTTTTCTTGAATCTGCGCGCGCTCGGGCACGGCTTCGCCGTGCCGCTCGCGTGCTCGCGCTCTCGCGTCCCGCGAGAGCGAGGCGGCGCTTCGCGCCGCGGGGCGGCCGCATCGGCGGCCGCACG